>JAGXKW010000111.1 GCA_018334995.1 Wenzhouxiangellaceae bacterium | reverse complement strand
TCGTCGCCGGGCGTGGTGTCGAAATCGCCGATCCGCTCATAGCGCGCGATGCCGATCTCGCGCGCCAGGCTGGATTCAACCTCGCCCGGCGCTTTCAGCACGGCCTTGACGTTGTGTTCTTCCTGCACCCAGCCGGTCGGCAGCACGATGTGGGTGTTGGTCCCGATCAGGACATCGTAGTCGTCGCGCACCGAAAACTCCCGGCGGGGCAGCGGGCGCCAGGTTTCGCCGCTGGTCCACCATGACCGCTCCGGCGAGTGTCGCCATTCGCCCCAGGCCGCGTAGCGCGGGGAGTCGTCGACCTGCCAGACGGACTGCGACCACATGCCGTCACGGGCCGTTTGATTCCGCGCAGTCCGGGCCCAGGTGCCGAATCCGCGATAGGTGTGCACCTCCGGGTTTTCGTAGACCCAGTCCTGGCGCCAGTGCTTGGTGACGAACGGTCCCGCGACCTCGCCATCGTCGCCGACGATCGACATGATCAGGATGTGCTGCAGCGAGATCCGCTCGTTGGTCTCTTCCACCACGTACACGTGTTCCGTACCCCAGCTGCGATAAGGACGTGCCGGTTCGAAGCCCGGTGCATAGCCGACGATCTCGAGGAAATCAAAGCTCACCCGATAGGTGCCGGCCATCGCCAGGATCGCGCGGCGGTCGCGCTCGAGCTTCGAAAGCCCGTCGGCGCGCAAATTCTCGAACGCTTCGGTCGTGGCCGTGACCACTTCCACCGGCGGTCCCTCGGTCGTTCCGCCGCGTGGCGTCAAGTCGGCCTCGACAAACGGCCACCCGAACACGTAGGGATCTTCGCCGGAAGCCTCCCGGGCCGAAACCGGGCCGCAAAAAGTCAGCGTGATTGTCGCGACGGCGAGAAAGATCGGGAAACGCTTCATGCTGTGTGAGCTCCGGTTTGGATGCGAATGATTGGTATTCATGATAGCAAATTCCGGGACCGGGAAATCCTTTCTTGCCGCCGTCGATCGCCAGCCGTCGCTCCAGACCGAGCGACGTCTCGAATCGGCCGTATTGACCGAGCGTTGCCGATTGTCTGATACCTTGTCGCAAATCGATCAGAGAAGCAAACCGTTGGACAAAGCGTCACATCCATCCAGAGCATCGCGTGCCAGACAATTGCGGCGGGCGGCAGGCGTAGTGGGACTCGTCATGACCGGGGCGGTCGTGCTGTGGCTTCTTGCCGGGCTCTTGCCCGTCGTGCCAAGCCTCGTCCAGGTCTTCGGCATCGAAGGACTCCGAATACCTGCTTCGTTCATGGTTGGCGGCCTGGTGCTGGGTGCCATTGGTTTCTATGAGCCTTGAGAGGCGCATTGCAACCTCGTCCGTAGACAAAAAACAGGAGTGATCCATGCTCAAGCTTTCCGATTATTTCATTCTGGCGGCCGCAGTCGTATCGCTGGCGTTGTCGGCGTTTTTCTGGTTCAATGAACTGCCCGAACACGCCCTTTTCACGGGCATCTGGGTGCCTTCGGTTCTTGCCTTCGGTGTTTATTTCAAGCTTGCCAGCCTGGCGGCCCGGGTTCGCTCGTCATGAGCAACACGATGCTATTCGGCATCGCCATAGGCGTGTCTTCGTTGCTGATTATCGGCGTGGCCCTGACGATTGCCGAATTCCGCCACGGCGAGCCGCGCCAGCAACAAAAACGTGCCGAACAGCGCGACGCTCGCTCGGGCGAGCCTTGAAAGAAACATTGGGGTCGTGTCTCAGCGGGGTGGGCAAGCGCAGGCGCATCCACCCGGTAAAAAGCTTTGAATGGGCAAAATTCCGGAATACCGAGACTCGACGCTAGTCAGGAAAGAAAATCGCGCGCTCCGAGTTCGCCCGCCTTTGGGGAATCTCGCGCTGTTGAACGTGGTTCAGCGCTCTCAAGCCGGGTCTTCCCTCGATTGGTGCGACGGGCAGTAGTAACCGGTCCGGCTGCCGATTTCCAGGGTCTCGATGGCTGCGCCGCACATCGGACAAGCAGCGCCCTCCCGTCGGTGGTCGATCAGCCAGTTCTTCGGCATCTGCGCCGGATCGGCGCGTCTCTCGATCGCCTTTTCCAATATCTCGCGCATACAGTCGAACAGCCGGTCGAGCCGGCCGGCGCTCAATCGGGATCCCCGCTCGCGCGGGTGAATGCGCGCCTGGAACAGGATCTCGTCGGAGTAGATGTTGCCGATTCCGGCCAGCTTCGACTGGTCCATCAGAGTCGACTTGACCATGGCCGTGCTGGCTCCGACGATTTCCTGGAATTCGTCGCGAGACAGGGCCAGCGCATCGGGCCCGATCTCGTGCTCGTGCAGGAATCGTTCGACATCCCCGGTCAGCGCAATGCGTCCGAACAGGCGCGGATTCACGAACGCCAGGTGGCCACCATCGGCAAAATCGAAGCGCACTTGGGCGTGCTCGGGCTCAGCGTCGGCCGCTTCGTAGTATTTCAGCGAGCCGGTCATGCCGAAATGGACGACCAGCCGCTGACTCGATTCGATTTCGGCGAACAGGTACTTGCCGTGGCGACGGACGCGCTGAAACGATCGATCACTCAGCGCCTGGCCCAGTTGCTGGGGCGAAACGGCGTCCAGCACCCGTTCGTCGGCAACGGTGACGCCGGACACCGGCTTGTGCAGCGCGGTGGCATCGAAATATTGCTTGAAGACTTCTGCATCGGGTAACTCGGGCATCAAGACGAAACCTCGATTGCGGAAGGTGTCGATTCAGCATAACGCAATCGGAAAGGCGGCCCGGTTGTTGCGGTGGATTCGACCATAGCCGGCTCGTACCGCACCGCCGACGGTCGTCACGGCGGCGGAGGCACCGGCAAGCAGCGCTTCGCCGCGCTGAATTCCTGGCCCGACAGCGTCAACCTGGACAAAGCGCGCCGCCTGCTCTGGCCGATCAGGAAGAAGTAAGGCAACCGCATCAGCTGGGCCGATCTGATCATCCTGGCCGGCATGGAGACTCTGAGCGTTACCGAACTATCCGCGTGGCCCACTAGCGGCTTCGGATATTCCGGAGGTTCACGCTGCCGCTGCCGTCGTCGAGCAGCTCGAAGTCCTGTGCCCCGTCGACGTCGATGCTGCCGCTGCCGTCATCGACGGTGACTACGCCGGCCGCATCGGTCACCGAGATGCTGCCCGAGCCGTCGTCGATGGTGACGCTGCCGCCGGCATCACGCACGGTGATGCTGCCGGAACCGTCTGTAATGCGCAGTTCGCCGGCGATCTTTTCCACCCGCAGTGAACCGGAGTCGTCGTCGATGGTGACGTCGCCGCCAACATCATCGATCCGGAGACTCCCCGAACCATCTTCCACTCTGAGCGGACCCGTCAGAGCGCTTATTTGCATGCTGCCCGAGCCATCGGTGATATCGAGCGCGGTCGACGCGGGCACGAAGATGTCGAGGTCGACGCGGTCCCGGTTTGCGCCCAGTCCCGTATGGGTTTGCGAAACCAGGTGCGCCGTACCCGTTTCGTCCAGTTCCAGCGTCAGCGTGTATTCGTCGTTGGGTGCGACTTGCCAAATCTCGGCGGTCACCGCGATGACCTCCGCGCCAGGCACACCCTGCAACGACAGCGAGCCTGCCCCGGCGTCGATGATCAACGTCGCATCGCTCGCAACGGAGAGTTCCAGTTCGCGGGTTTCCTGCAACATCGGCTCGGCCGTCGAGCATGCACTCGAGCCAAGTATTGCGGCAGCCAGAATAAACAGACGGATACACGAATGATCGGGGGTCATAGACATTCTCCGGAACGAGTGAACTCACCGAGTCCTCGCAAGCGGGACTCGCTGATCGTGAAATTATCAGAACTGCTCGAGCGGGCCAATATGCCGTTGGTCATCTACGCCCTCGCAGTTTGGAATACTGCATGAACGCAGGCCTTCCGGCGACCAGGATTGAATGCGCGTTGAGAAGTCGTGCCCCGACGGCTGCTGCCCACCGCTGCAGTCGCCGGGCCATTGCGCTTGTGGCCCGGGCGCTGGATAATGAGAGAATGAAGTTTTGTGGAGATCGAACCCATGCAAAGAATTCCCGCGATTTCGCTGGTGCTGCTGCTCGCCGCCTGCCAGCAACAGGATGTATCCGAGCCCGCCGCGCCGGAGCCGCAGACGGTGGAAACCGAGCAGCCCGAAACGGCGCAG
>JAGXKW010000050.1 GCA_018334995.1 Wenzhouxiangellaceae bacterium | reverse complement strand
TTCGTCGGGGTTGCCGTTGTCGGTGAATTCGCCGACGATGGTGTCGCCGCCGCGGGTGCCGTCCGGACGCGTCGAGCCGGCTGAATAGTGCAGGTAGAACTTGCCTTCGCCGGCTGCGCCGCTCACCGCGTAATTCGGATGGAACGCGATGTCCAGCAGTCCGCGTTCGCCGCTGAAGGTCACGCGGTCGCCGGCATCGACGAACGGCTCGGGCAGCAGCGTGCCGTCCGCGTCGACGACGCGCACGGTGCCGCCCTGTTCGACGATGAAGATGCGCCCGCTGCCGTCGCCGGCGTGCTTGAGGCCCAGCGGTGCGTTGAGGCCGGAGATGCCCGGTACGGGCACCAGCTCGACGTCGGGCGGCACCTCTGCGGGCACCGCGGCCGCGGTCAGCAACAGGAGAGGCAGGAGCAAGGCCTTCATGTCGGCATGCCGGTTGGGATACCCGTTCAGTATATCGGTTCGCTCCCGTTGCACGGCGATCACGAAGGTTCATGGCCATCGAAGACGAAAGATTTGTGCAGGACCCGAGCGCGAGGAGTCGGCGGGCAGCAATCACTGAGGGCCTCGCCACGCGTCGAACCGAAGTGATTGCTGCCCGCCGACTCCGGGAACGAAGCCACAGCATCCCGATTGGAAGAACGCAGCTTCCAGAATCCCGTGCACTTGCCGGAAAGGAACCTGCAACCGGGCTTATGAGACCGATATCTTGCCAGCGCGATATAGGCGGTCCCGCTCGAAGGTACGGGACGGTTCACATCCGGTTCGGTCTTGGGCAGAATGAAGCCGATGAGCGAATCGATTGCGCGGGTTGCCAGCGGGCACACGGAAACTACCCGGGCGGCGGCCGAAGTGCTGGAAGCCGGCGGCAACGCGGTGGACGCGCTGATCGCCGCCGCCTGGGCGGCGTGTGCGGCCGAGCCGGTACTGTGCTCGCCGGGCGGCGGCGGACACGCGCTGCTGCGCCTGCGCGGGCGCGCACCCGTGGTGGCGGATTTCTTTACCCAGACGCCGTCGGTGCGGCGCATCGACGGTCTGGATTTCTATCCCATTCACGGCAACTTCGGCGCCGACGTGCAGGAATTCCACGTCGGCATGGGTTCGGTCGCGGTGCCGGGCATGGTCGCCGGCCTTTTTGCATTGCATCAGCGCCACGCCAGCATGCCGATGACGGCGCTGGTGCAGCCCGCCGTTGCGCTGGCCCGCGACGGCGTCGAGCTGAACGCGGTGCAGGCCGAGGCCCTGCGCATCCTCGAGCCGATCGTGCGCACCGATGACGACTCGGCCCGGCTGTTCGGCCTGGATTCGGCCGAAAGCCCGCTGCCGGAACCCGGCCGGCGGATTCGCAACGGCCCGCTGGCCGACTTCCTGCAGCTGACCGCACGCGACGGCGCCGAGCGTTTCCATCAGGGTGAAATCGCCGCGCGCATCGCGGCGATGTCCCAGGACCATGGCGGTCACTTGTCGTTGTCGGACCTGCAGCGCTATCGGGTGCGCTGGCGACGTCCGATGCACTGGCGCCTGGATGCCAGGACCCGGCTGTGGTCCAATCCGCCGCCGGCCTTCGGCGGCCTGATGGTGGCCCTGATGACCCGGGCGCTGGTTCTCCGCCTGGCGCCGAACACGAGTTTTGGCTCTGCCGCGCACCTGGATGCGCTGGTCGATGCGATGCGCGTCAGCCAGGACCAGCGCGGCGAATTGGAGCGTCCGGACTACCTGAACAGCAGCCGGATGCTGATGGAGGCTTTCCGTCGATTGGCTCGGGACCATCTCCTGACCGCCCGCGGCACCACCCACGTCAGCATCCGCGATGGTGCCGGAAACCTGGCCGGCATGACGCTCTCCAACGGCGAAGGCTGCGGCCGGGTTGTGCCCGGCTGCGGATTCATGCTCAACAACATGCTCGGCGAGCAGGACCTCAACCGGCTCGGCTTTCACAACTGGCCGCGCAACCGCAGGCTTTCGTCGATGATGGCGCCGACGCTGGTCGAGCATGCCGGCCGCCGCATCATGCTGGGCAGCGGCGGATCGAACCGCATCCGAACGGCGATTGCCCAGGTGCTTTGCAACGTCATGCACTTCGGTATGGGTCTGCAGGAGGCGGTCGATGCCCCGCGGCTGCACCTGGAAGGCCATGCGCTTGCCGTCGAGTTCGGTGGAGGTGGCTGGCGCGAAGGCATGGATGGCTGGCTGGATGACGGTTATTCCGAGGCCCGCCGCTGGCCGGGCCGGAGCCTTTACTTCGGCGGCGCCCACGCCGTGGCCGATGATGACCAGGCCGCCGATCCGCGGCGGCAGGGCGCGGCGTGGCATTCGGGATGAGTTGCGGCGCCGTTCCAGCCGGTGTAGGGTTGACCCCAATCTTCCTGCCACCGGGCGTGGCATCGGACGCATGCCGTGAAAATCAATGCCAGGACGGTCCTTGCTCTCGTCGCTGCAATCGCGCTGACGGCCTGCGCGGCCACCGAGCCCCGTCCGGCCGGAACCCGATTCCATCTTGCCGGAAGCTACATGCAGGCCGTGGAGCGCAGTGCCCGGAACAAGGGAATCGACGTGGTCTGGATCAATGCGCCCGGCCGGCCGCCTGCGAAAGATGATGCGTCCGAAGGTGATTGATCCGGCGCAGGCTCAGACTTCCATCGGGTCGACGTCGATGTGCCAGCGCACGGTGCGCGCTTCGCGCATGCCCTCGATGAAGGCCGGAAGCCGCGCGGTCTCGGCGCCAAGAGCCGCTCGCGACTCGGCCATGAGCCAGAGCTGGTAACGCCAGTAGCCGGCGCGGCGCTGCAGGATCGCGGCCAGCGGTCCGGCTGCGCGCACTGCGCGGGTATCCACGTTTGCCGCGACGGCACCCAGGAATTCAACCGCGGCCGAGGACTGTTGCGCTTCGGCCCGCACCATGGCCAGGTGGGTCCAGGGCGGCAGTTCGGCCTCGCGGCGCTCTTCCAGCAGCAGGCGCGCGGCACGCAGATAGTCGCCGTCTGCCAGCGTCTGGATCAGCGGATGTTCGGGGTAGCGGCTTTGCAGGATGAATTTGCCGGGTTTCTCGCGCCCGGCGCGCCCGGCGACCTGCACGATGCTCTGGGCCAGGCGTTCCGGCGCACGGAAATCGGCGCTGAACAGCAACTGGTCGGTATCCAGCATGACCGCCAGCCCAATGCCTGGCAGGTGATGGCCCTTGGCCAGCATCTGGGTGCCGACCAGGATGCAGGGATGGCCCTTACCGGCCTCGCGCAGCAGTTTCTCGAAATCTTCGCGCCCGCGCACGGCGTCGCGGTCGGCGCGTAATACCGGTACGTCGGGAAAGCGCTCCTGCAGGGCGGCCTCGATGCGCTCGGTGCCGGCGCCCACGGCCACGAGCTGCGGCGCCCGGCAGTCCGGGCAGCGGGCCGGCACGGCGCGCGAGCGACCGCAGTGATGGCAGTTCAGCCGGTTCTGCGCGCGATGCCAGGTCAGGTGCGCGCTGCAGTGATCGCAGTCGGCCTGCCAGCCGCACTCGTTGCAGATCAGCACCGGCGCGTAGCCGCGCCGGTTGCGGTAGACCAGCACTTGCTCGCCGCCGGCAAGCGTCGCGCGCATGCGTTCGACCAGGCCTTCGGTCAGCCCGTCTTCGATGCGCTGGCCGCGCGGGTCGTCGATACGCCAGTGCGGCTGGCCGGCCGACCCGGCGCGCTCGGGCAGCACGAGCAGGCCGTAACGTCCACGATCAGCGTTGTGCAGCGATTCCAGCGACGGGGTCGCCGAGCCCAGCACGACCGGAATTTCCAGCCGGCTGGCGCGCATCACCGCGACGTCGCGCGCGTTGTAGCGCATCGCGTCGAACTGCTTGAACGAAGCATCGTGTTCCTCGTCGACGATCAGCAGGCCCGGTCGGGCGAGTGGCAGGAACACCGCCGAGCGGGTCCCGATCACGAGCCCGGCTTCGCCGCTGCCGGCGGCCTGCCAGGTTTCCAGCCGTTCGCGTTCCCCGAGGCCGGAGTGATAGACGCAGGCGCGCTGGCCCAGGCGGGCCTCCAGCCGGCGAACGAACTGGGGCGTCAAGCCGATTTCGGGGACCAGCACGAGGATCTGGCGACCCCGCCGCAAGAGGTGGCGGGCCGCCTGCAGGTAGACCTCGGTCTTGCCGCTGCCGGTCACGCCGGCGAGCAGGAGCGTTCCGAAGCGATGACGCGTGCGCAGGATGCTCGCCAGCGCCCGGCGCTGGTCCGCGTTCAGCTGCGGTCCCGGCGCCGGCGTGGTCGCCGGCGGTCCGCAGGATGCGAGCAGTCCGGTTTCCAGCATTCTTCGCAGCGCGTCGGCGCGTGCGCCGGCGGCCGTCAGTTCGTCGCGTGCGCGCGGCCCGTCTTTCAGCAACCCGGCGATCTCTTGCTGGCGCGGCGCGCGCACCAGGTCGGCGCCGCGGCCCCGTTCGGTCAGGCGGATCCAGTGAATGCGCGGCGCCGGCATGTCGCGGTTGCGGCGCAGCACGGCCGGCAGGGCGTGGCCGATCAACTCCCCCGGCGGCGCCGCGTAGTACCGCGTCGCCCAGCGCATCAGCGAAAGCAGTTCGGCATCGAGCAGCTGCGGGTCCAGCACCTTTTGAATCGGTTTCAGTCGGGCCGGGTCCAGTCCGGAAGCCCGGGACGGCCCGATCACGACACCGACAAGCTCGCGTCCGCCGAACGGCACCAGGACGCGCGCACCGGCCGCAGGCGGTGGATGACCGGGTTGCGGGAGATAGTCGAACAGTCGGTAGAGTGGAACCGGGACCGCGACCCGGACGCTGGAATCCGCTGAATCAGCCATGGTTCCGCAACGCTGCGCCGGGCCCGGCCCCGGCGAGGTTCCTCAGTTCAGCGAACCCGAGTCCGCCGGGTGCTGGACCTGGACCAGCCGATGCTGCTCCTGATCGAGCTCGATCAGATCGACCAGGATGCGGGCGGATTCGGTCAGGAGTACATCGGCCTCTTCCTCTTCGCCGGCCTCGGTATCGCCATCGGCCTCGCCCGAGTCGCCGGCAGATTCGTCCGAGCCTGATTCGGCGGCGTCGTCGGAATCAGTCTCCGGCGCGGGCCCCGCGTTACCGGCATGGGCGAAGCGCGAGGCCCGCCGCTGCTCGGCTTCCTCGCGTTCGCGCGCGCGCTCGCTTTCCAGCAGCGAGACGCTGGTGCGCTCATCGAGTTCGCGGAAGCGCTCGAAGTCCTCGATCAATCCCTTGAGCTCCTCGTCGGTTTCCCGGCGCGCCAGGTGCCGGTCACGCGCCTGGGGCAGAAGCGGAGACAGGTCGGCGATCGGCTGGAAGTCGGCCCGCTCGATCTCGCTCCACGCCATGGCGTGGTCCAGCGCCGCCTCGCCGTAGTCGTCCGGTTCGCCGTAGCTGGGCAACGTGATGTCCGGCGCGACGCCGCGCAGCTGCGTGGAGCCGCCGTCGATGCGGAAGAACTTGGCCATGGTCAGCTTGATCTGGCCGAGCTTCTTGTCCTCGTCGGTCATGTAGTTGTCCAGGTTGAACAGGTTCTGCACCGTGCCCTTGCCGAAAGTGGGCTCGCCCAGGATGATGCCGCGCCCGTAGTCCTGGATGGCGGCGGCGAAGATTTCCGAGGCCGAGGCGCTGGAGCGGTTGACCAGCACGGCCAGCGGCCCATCCCACGCCGTGCCCGGCTCGCGGTCGGCCTCCACCGACACCCGGCCGTTGGCGTCGCGCACCTGGACGATCGGACCGGAGTCGATGAACAGTCCGGTCATCGTGGTGGCCTCGACCAGCGCGCCGCCGCCGTTGCCGCGCAGGTCGATGACCAGGCCGTCCACGCCTTCGCCGCGCAGTTCATTGATCAGCCGGCGCACGTCGCGGGTGCTGGAACGATAATCGGGCTCGTTGCGCGAACGTCCCTTGAAATCGACGTAGAACACGGGAACGTCGATGATGCCGATCTTCTTCGTGCCTTCGCCGGTCTCGATTTCCTCGACCGAGGCCTGGGCGGCCTGTTCCTCGAGCTTGACCTCGTTGCGCACGATGTCGATGACCTCGGGCGGGCCCTTGATGCCGGTCTCGGCCGGCAGGATTTCGAGGCGCACCAGGGTTTCACGCTCGCCGCGGATCAGGTCGACCACGTCGTCCAGCCGCCAGCCCACCACGTCGACGAACTCTTCGTCTTCCTGCGCCACACCGATGATCCGGTCCCCGGCCTCGAGTCGGCCATCCAGGTCCGCCGGTCCGCCCGGCACGACCTCGGCAACTTCGACGTATTCGTTCTGGCTGCTCAGCAGCGCGCCGATGCCGTCCAGCGAAAGCTTCATCGAGATTTCGAAGTTTTCGGCCAGGCGCGGCGACATGTACGACGAATGCGGTTCGATCGCGTTGGCATAGGCGTTCATGAAGAACTGGAACACGTCGTCGGCATCGAAGTCGTCGACGCGCTTGAGAATTCTTTCATAACGCTCGTCCAGGGTTTCCCGGATATCGTCGGTCTCGCGTTCGGCCAGCTTCAGCCCCAACCAGTCATTCTTGACGCGCTTGCGCCAGATATCGTCCAGTTCTTCGGTCGACGAAGCCCAGGCGCTCTCGGAGCGGTCGAATTCATATTCCTCGTCGACCGTGAAGTCGAACTCGGTTTCAAGCGTTTGCCGCGCGAACTCGACGCGTTCTTTCAGGCGCTTGCGGTAGACGCTGAAAATTTCGAAGGCCGGTTCGATCTCGGCGGCGCGCAGTGCCTCGTCCAGGCGATGCCGGTAGCGGTTCAGTTGATCGATGTCCTGGTCCAGGAAATACATCCGGTTCGGATCCAGCCGCTCCAGGTACTGGTCGAAGATGCGCGCCGAAAGGTCGTCGTCGAGATCCTCGGCGGCATAGTGATAACTCGACAGGAAGCGCGAGGCCAGCCGCGTGGTAAAACGCTGTTCGGTGGTGGGGCTCAGCGACTCGGAAGCCTCGGTGGCGTTTTCCTGTTCGGCGCTGATCGGAAATGCGGCCGAGGCGAGAAGCCCGAGTGCGGCGATCGATTGCAGAATTCTGGTATTCATGACCATCTAGGACCCGATTTCGGTTGTCTGGGTTTCATCGGATTCCGCCTTTTCGGCGTCTCCGGGGGGATCGGCTTGCATCGAGCCCGTCAGCGGGTGACTTGCATCATGGGTCGATTCCAGGCACCAGTCAAGGCCGAGCGCAGCGGACAGGCCCCGGGTCAGCGTTCTGCCGACGTGCTGTACATCCCCGCCTGCGGCAAGATCTGCCAGGCGCGTCATCGGCTGACCGGCGAAGCCGCACGGATTGATTCGCTGAAACGGCGCAAGATCCAGACCGACATTAAACGCAAGGCCGTGAAAGGTACAGCCACGCCGGACCTTCATCCCGATGGATGCGATCTTTGCGTCGCCGACGAATACCCCGGGGGTGCCCTCGCGGCGCTGCCCCTGCAGCCCGAAGCCGGCGAGAACGTCGATGGTGACGCCCTCGAGCAGGGCGACCAGGTTGCGGATGCCCAGGCCCAGCCTTTCCAGGTCGAGCAGCGGATAGGCCACGAGTTGCCCGGGGCCGTGATAAGTGACCTGCCCGCCGCGGTCGGTCTGGATCACCGGAATGTCGCCGGGGTCGAGCACATGCTCGGGCTTGCCGGCCAGTCCCTGAGTGTAGACCGGCGGGTGCTCGAGCAGCCACAGCTCGTCTGGCGTTTCCGGGCCGCGGTCATCGGTGAACGTTCGCATCGCCGACCAGGTATCCGGGTATGGCCTGAGCCCCAGCTCGCGAACTCTGAGCGTCGGCATGCTCATAGGGTCATGACCACCACGTCGAGTTGCCGCAGGCGGGCATAGACGGTTTCGAGTTCGCCGCGCGAGCGGGCATGGATCTCGACCGTGATGCTCTGGAACCGTCCGTTGCGGCTCGGTCGTATCTTTGCGCTTTCGCGGTCAGGAGTCACTCCGGCCTCGATCATCTCGGCCAGGACCTGTTCGATGGCCGCTTCGCCGGCATGCGTCATCGCCTTGACCGGATACCGGCAGGGAAATTCCAGCGCGCCATCGGCGTCCAGCTGCAGGCTCATGACGGGTCAATCTCCGCCGAACAGGCCGTCGAACCAGAGCCCGATGCCGTCGGTCGTGCGACCCCACCAGCCGGCAAGCGGCACGTCCTCGAGTACCACGAGTTCGCGCGTGGCGTGCGGCTCGCCGTCGAAGCCGATTTCCAGCGTGCCGAACGATTCGCCGCGGTTGAACGGTGCCATCGGCCGGGCGGGGATCAGGGTTTCGGCCGACAGTGCGTCCTGGCTCCCGCGCGGCACGGTCACGAAGATGTCGTCGGCGGTGCCGAGCTGCATTTCGTCCTGCGCGCCTTTCCAGACCGGCGTGCTGGCAATGGCGTCGCCGGCCGAATACAGCTTGAAGGTTTCGAAGAATCGGAAACCGAAATTGAGCAGCGACTGGCTTGCGGTGGCGCGCGCATTCTCGCTGGCCGTGCCCATGACAACGCTGATCAGGCGCATGCCGTCGCGCTCCGCGGAGGTCGCCAGGCAGTAGCCGGCGGCCTCGGTATGGCCGGTCTTGAGCCCGTCCACGCTCCGGTCGCGGGCGAGCAGCAGGTTGCGGTTGGGCTGGGTGATGTCGTTGTAGGTGAACTCGCGTTGTGCATACCACTGGTAGTAGTCGGGAAAGTCCCGGATCAGTGCCCGTGCCAGAACGGCCACATCGCGTGCGGTGGTGTAATGATCCGGCGCCGGCAGCCCGGTCGCGTTGAGATAGTTGGTGTCGCTCATTCCCAGCCGCTCGGCCTCGGCGTTCATCATCTGGGCGAAGACCTCTTCCGAGCCGGCAACGTGTTCGGCCAGCGCGACCGAGGCGTCGTTGCCCGATTGCACGATCACGCCCTTGAGCAGGTTCTCGACGCTGACTTCGGTGTCGACTTCGACGAACATGCGCGAACCGCCGGTGCGCCAGGCCTTTTCGCTGATCAGGACCATGTCGTCCAGCCCCAGGTCTTCGTCTTCGAGTTCACGGAAGATCACGTAGCTGGTCATCAGCTTGGTGATGCTGGCCGGTTCCACGCGCAGGCCCGGCTCCTTGTCGGCAATCGACTCCCCGGAATGAAAATCCATCAGGATGTAGCTGGTCGCGCCCAGCTCGGGTGGCGACGGCACCTGCGCGTCGGCCGATGTGGCGCAGGTCAGCGCGAACAACGCCGCCGCGGCCAGCATCTGCTTGAAATTCATCGGTTGCTCCATTGCAATGATTCGTTCCGGTGTGTTCTGTCGGATAGGACGGGTCAAGGGTAGACGAAAACCGGCGCCTCGAGCCCCATGTCAAGAATGCGGTCGACCAGGCGCTGCGCCAGGGCGGCTTCCCATACCGGTCCGATGCGCACGCGCCAGACCCGGTCGCGGTCGACGCGGGCGCGGCGCACCCGGACGTTGTCGATGCCGGCGTCGGCCAGTTGCCGGGCCAGCCTGTCGGCCGGCTCGCGGCTGCCGAACGCGCCCGCCTGCAGCTCGACCGGTACCGACACGGGGCGTGCCGCGATCGCGGCGGCCTCGTCGCCGAAGTCGATCGCGACCACTTCGACCGGCGCGGTGCCGGCATCCAGCACGTCGAGCTTGACCGCGGCGGCGTACGACAGGTCGATGATGCGGCCGTCCTTGAACGGCCCGCGGTCGTTGACCCGCACGACCAGCTTGCGACCGTTGTCCAGGTTGGTGACTTCCACCCAGCTGGGCAGCGGCAGTGTCTTGTGCGCGGCCGAGACCTTGTACATGTCGAACGGTTCGCCCGACGAGGTGGTGCGGCCGTGGAACTTGCTGCCATACCAGGACGCACGACCGCGCTCGCGATAGCCCCTGGACGAACTGCGTACCCGATAGGTCTTGCCGTTGACCGTGTACGGCGAATGGTTGCCGTAGCGGGCGCGCGGTTCCGGACGCGGCTCGGGGACGCTGATGGCGTCGGGATCGATGGGCCGGCCGGCGCCGTCGCGAACCTCGCGCCCGCCGCAGGCGGTCAGCACAAGCAGCGTGACGATGACGAGCGCGGGGCGCATCAGTCGGCCAGCGCCAGCTGGTCCTGCGCCCGCAGGCGCAGTTCGTCGGCCAGTTGGGCGACAGCCATGGCATAGAGCGGCGACCGGTTGTAGCGGGTGATCACGTAGAAATTGTTCAGCCCGATCCAGTACTCGGCGCCGTCTTCGCCGTCCAGTTCGACCAGGGTCGCGGGCGTTTCCGGTGCCAGCCCGGCAGCGTCGAAGTCGATGCCCATTGCCGCCAGTTCGCCCAGCGTGTGCCGCGGCTTGGGCTTGAAGTCTTCATCCAGCCCGACGGGCACTTCGGAGACCGACAGTACCACAGGCAGCCCGTCGTCCCAGCCGTGCACCTTCAGGTAATTGGCCACCGAGGCCAGCGCATCGGGCAGGGAGCGCCACAGATCGCGCGAGCCGGAGTCGTCGAAATCCACCGCATAGGCGCGGTAGCTCGACGGAATGAACTGGCCCAACCCCATGGCGCCGGCGTAGGAGCCCTTGACCCGGTCCAGCGGGAGGTTCTCCTCGCGGCTCAGATGAAAGAACTCGGCCAGTTCCCGGGCAAAGAATTCGCCCCGCCGCGGGTAATAGAAACCGAGCGTGACCAGCGCGTCCAGCACCCGATAGCTGCCGGTATTGAGGCCGTAATTGGTCTCGACCCCGACAATGGCCAGCACGAACTCCGCCCGCACGCCGAATTCGTCGGCCACCTGTTCGACCAGCGAACGATTGGCGCGCCAGAATTCCACGCCGCCGTCGATGCGGGTATCGCGAATGAAGATCCTGCGGTATTCGTGCCAGGGCTTGGCTTCGGCCGGGCGGGTGATGGCGTCGATGATCGATTGCTGGTAATCGGCATCCGCGATGCTGCTGCGGATGTATTCGACGTCGATTCCGCCGTCGGCCGCCAGGCGTTCGGCGAACGCCTCGGCGCCGGGATGCGCCCCGGCCGGGGCGTGCAGAATCATCGCCGCAAGCGCAGCCAGCAGGCCGGCACGTGAGCAGAAAAGCATATGCCAGACATTATTCTTCAGGGGATTGTTCATATGGACCGCAGGAGTTCCGGATAGGTTCATGTTCGGCGTCAGCTTTTCAGCATTTTCCGTCGACTGTACAGGCTCATGATAATACCGAAGCCGGCCAGCAGCGTCGCCGCGGACGTGCCGCCGTAGCTGATCAGCGGCAGCGGCACACCGACGACCGGCATGACGCCCGAAATCATCGATGCGTTGACCAGCAGATAGACGAAGAACAGGAACACCAGGCTGGCGCCAAGCATGCGTCCGAACGGGTCGCGCGCCCGCGAAGCCAGAAATACCGACCGCAGGAGGATCGCAGCGTACAGCAGCATCAGCACGGCGACCCCGATGAAGCCGAATTCCTCGGCGAGCACCGAAAGAATGAAGTCGGTGTGCGGCTCCGGCAGGAATTCCAGCCGCGACTGGGTGCTGTCCAGCCAGCCGCGGCCGGTCAGGCCGCCGGTGCCCACGGCGATCTTCGACTGGATGATGTTCCAGCCCTGGCCGAGCGGATCGGATTCCGGGTCCAGGAAAGTCAGCACGCGGTTGCGCTGGTAGTCGTGCAGCATTGTCCACAGCAGCGGCAGCGCGGCAACCGCAGCCGCCGTCGCCGCCAGGATCCAGCGCCAGCGCACCCCCGACAGAAACAGCACCATGCCGCCCCCGGCCGCGATCAGCAGCGAGGTGCCCAGGTCCGGCTGGCTGGCAATGAGAAAAGTCGGAATGGCGATGAACAAGGCGCAGACGGTGAAATCGCCGAGCCGCGGCGGCAGCGGTTTCTTGTGCAGCCAGGCCGCCAGCATCAGGGGAACCGCGATCTTCATGATCTCCGAGGGCTGGAAGCGCATGAATCCCAGGTCCAGCCAGCGGGTCGCGCCGCGCCCGACGCCGCCGAGCAATACCGCAATCAACAAGCCGAGTCCGAGCGCGTAGATCCACGGCGCCCAGCGCCGATACCACGCCGGCGGGATCTGGCTGGCCAGCACCATCAGTGCGAGGCCCATGCCCAGCCGGACGGCCTGGCGCCAGACCATTCCGAAATCGGCGTCGGTCGCACTGTACAGCACGGTCAGGCCGAGCAGCATCAAGGCCAGCAGCAGTCCGCACAGCAAAGGGTCCAGGCGGAAGGGCTGGTGCCGGAATTCGCGGATCAGCCAGTTGAAGTTCACGGCGCGACTCGCGTGGCGCGTTCGAGCACCTTGGCCGCGACCGGTGCTGCCACCGATGATCCGCCGCCGCCGTGCTCGGCGACCACCGCAATGGCGATGCGCGGGTCGTCGAACGGTGCGAAGGCGACGAACAGGGCGTGGTTGCGCAGGAACCAGGGCAACTCTTCGGGTTCGATCTCGAATTCCTCGTCCGGCCGTCCGAAGACCTGGGATGTGCCGGTCTTGCCGCCGATTTCGACCGGAATGTTGCGGGCAATGGCCCTGGCGGTGCCGCGTTTGCCGTGGACCACGGCATGCATGCCTTCGAAGACCGCTTCCCAGTGTCCCGGCGCGTGCTCCACCATCCGGGCCGGGGGTTCGGCGTCGACCAGGCGGGGCGGCGCGGCCATGCCGCGGCCGGCCAGGGTCGCCGTGGCGTGCGCCAGCTGCAGCGGCGTGGCCACGATGAAACCCTGGCCGATGCCGGTAATCACGGTCTCGCCGGGAAACCAGGCCTGGTCGAGGGTTCGTCTTTTCCAGTTCCGGCTGGGCAGCACCCCGTCGAATTCGCCCGGCAGATCGATGCCGGTCGGCTGCCCGAAGCCGAACAGTGCGAGCTCGCGCGAGATCCGGTCAATACCCAGAGCGTGGGCGAGGTCGTAGAAATACACGTTGGCCGACTGCTCGAGCGCGCTTTTCAGGTCGACCCAGCCGTGGCCGCCTTCGCGCCAATCGCGGTATTCGCGCGAATGGCCGGGCAGACGGTAGCTGCCGCTGGAGAAGACCCGGGTTTCGGGCGTGATCTTGCCGGAGGCCAGGCCGGCCAGCGCGATGAACGGCTTGACGGTCGAGCCCGGTTCGTAGCCGCCGGCCAGGAAACGGTTGAAGAGCGGGCGCCGCGGCGATTCCAGCAGCGCGCGGTAGCGGTTGTGGCTGATGCCGCTGACGAACAGGTTGGGGTCGAACCCGGGCTTGCTGACCAGCGCCAGCACGCCGCCGGTCTCGATGTCCAGCGCGACCACGGCGCCGGGATGTTCGCCCAAAGCGTCGATGGCCGCCAGCTGAAGATCGAGATCCAGCGTCAGTTTCAGGTCCTGGCCGGGAACCGGGTCGGTGCGTTCCAGTACCCGGACCATCCGGCCCTGGGCGTTGGTTTCCACCCGTTCGATCCCGCTTTGCCCGTGCAGGATGGATTCGTAGTGGCGCTCGATGCCGAGCTTGCCGGTATGCGTGCTGGCACGATAATTGTCGGCGTCCAGCCGCTTGAGGTCCGACTCGTCGATCCGCGCGACGTAGCCGAGCACGTGCACCAGCGCCGCGCCGTAGGGGTAATGGCGCGTCAGGTAAGGCTCGATTTCCAATCCGTCCAGGCGATGCCGGTCCAGCGCCAGTGTGGCCACCTGGTTTTCATCCAGGTCGCCCTTGACGGGAATCGGCTGGAATGGTCGGTTGCGCAGACGTGCGAGCTGGAATTGCTCGCGCTCGGCCGCGCTCAGGCCCACCAGTTCGTCGACCTGGTCCAGCATGGCCGGAATGTCCTCGACGCGCTCCGGCACCATGACCAGACGATAGGCCGGTCGATTCTCTGCCAGTACGCGGTCGTTGCGGTCCGTTATCAGGCCGCGGTTGGGTGCGACGGCGCGCAGGCGGACGCGGTTGTTTTCCGCGCGCGCGGCAAATGCGCCGTGCTCGAGAATCTGGAGTTGGCCGAACCGGACCAGAAGGCCGAGCAGGATCACAAGCATCAACCCGGTCAGAAACCAGATCCGCCGGTCGACGATGCGCCGGTTTTCGTTGTCGTGCAGGGTTTCCGTGGTGGCGGCGAACGTCATCGTACCGTCCTGCGCTGCGAGCGCAGCGCGTCCAGCAGAAGGAAGATCCAGGGCCAGAGCAGCATGCCGATGAGCGGCGGCAGCCACCAGGTCCAGTCGGGCCAGCCGCGCTCGAGCAATCCGATGATCCAAAGCTGCACGATCCGATCATTGAACAGCAATGCGCCGACCGCAAGCGCCTGTTGCCAGGGCGGGAAAAAGCGCAGACGGTTGCGAAAGCGGCCGACCAGAAAGTTGATGATGACCAGCCCCAGCGCATGCTGGCCGAGCAGGGTGCCGGTGGTCAGGTCCAGCGCGATGCCGATCACGAAGGCGGTGCCCAGCTGTTGCAGCCGGCTCGTTTCGAGATGCCAGTAGATCATCACCAGCGCTGCCCAGTACGGTCGCCACGGATCCAGCGCATCGGGCATGGGAACGAGCGCCAGCGCGATCGCGGCCAGAACGGTCAGCGCCGGCTTCATCGACGAGGTCCGGTTCATGGTCCGTCCCCGGCGTCGGGCGCCGCCGCATCCTCGGCTCCGGATTCATTCTCGGTGACCGTTTCGTCGTGTGGGTCGATTGCGTCTTCTTCCGACGGGCCATCGCCGCCGGGTTCGGTGAACGGATCGTTTTCGGCTTTGAGAATCAGCACCAGGCGGTTCCGGTCCATCGCCGCCAGCGGCATGGCATCTGCGGTGGCGAATGCCTGGCCGGGCTGGCGCCGTATCGATTCGATGCGGGCCACGGGCAGGCCGGGCGCGAAGCGTCCTCCGATGCCGGAAGTCACGACCAGGTCGCCCGGCTCGGCGCTCGCGTTCATCGGCAGATCGGTCAACCTCAGGCGATCCAGGGTACCGCTGCCGTAGGCGATGGTGCGTTCGCCCCCGGGCAGGATCTGGACCGGCAGCGCGTGGTCCGGGTCGGAGATCAGGATGACCTGCGACAGTCGGCTGAACACCTGCTCGACCTGGCCCAGCACGCCGCGTGCGTCGATGACCGGCATGCCGGGACGAATGCCGTCGGCACGCCCGCGACGGACCATCAATCGGTGGGCGAATGGGTCGAGGTCGATGCTGGCCAGTTCGGCGGCGATGAATTCCTGTTCGGTGCGCCGCGCGGTTTCCAGCACCGCACGCAGCTGCGCGTTTTCCGTCTCCAGGTCGGGCACCCGGCCCAGCCGGGCCCGGGCGCGGACGAGTTCGCGTTCCAGTTCGCGGATTCTGCGCTGGGTTTCGGCGCGATCGCGCCAGACCGAGGCGAATCGCTCGACGCCGGAAAACGGCAGGTCGACCGCCCAGAGCATGGGTTCGACGACGTAGCCCGAGACGGCCCGGATGCGATCGACATACTGACCGCGATAGTCCAGGGCCATCAGGCTGATGGCGAGAAGCGAGTAGAACATCAGTCGGGCAGTGCCGCCGACCGCGTCGAATGACGTGCCCCGGTCGCCGCGGTTATTCACCCGGGGAGAGTTCTTCACGATCCACGATCAGTTCGGGAAAAAGAAGTCGCCGCGATTTTCGTCCATCATCTCCAGCGCGCGGCCGCCGCCACGTGCGACACAGGTCAGCGGGTCCTCGGCGATGATCACCGGCAGCCCCGTATCTTCCATCAGCAGCTTGTCGAGTTGCTTGAGCAATGCGCCGCCGCCGGTCAGCACGATGCCGGTCTCGGCAACGTCGGCGCACAGCTCCGGCGGAGTCTGCTCAAGCGCATTCTTGACTGCGCTGGTGATGCCCGACAGCGGCTCGGACAACGCCTCGAGCACCTCGTTGGAGTTGAGCGTGACCATCTTGGGTACGCCCTCGGCGAGGTTTCGTCCCGAGACTTCCATCTCGCGAACCTCGTTGAGCGGATAGGCGCAGCCGATTTCCAGCTTGATTCGCTCGGCCGTGGCCTCGCCGATCAGGGTGCCGTAGGAACGGCGAACGTAATTGATGATGGCCTCGTCGAAGTGATCGCCGCCGGAGCGAACCGAGGACGAATAGACGATGCCGTTGAGTGACAGCACCGCAACTTCGGAGGTGCCGCCGCCGATGTCGAGCACCATGGAGCCGCGCGCTTCGTGGATCGGGATGCCGGCGCCGATCGCCGCGGCCATGGGCTCCTCGATCAGGAATACCTCGCGCGCGCCCGCGCCCTCCGCCGACTCCTTGATCGCGCGGCGCTCGACCTGGGTCGACGAACACGGCACGGCGACCAGCACCCGCGGGCTCGGTCGAAGGAATCGCGTCGAGTGCACTTTCTTGATGAAGTGCTGAAGCATCTGTTCGGTCATGTCGAAATCGGCGATCACGCCGTCTTTCATCGGCCGAACGGTGCGGATGTTGCCCGGGGTACGGCCGAGCATCTGCTTGGCTTCTATGCCCACCGAGGCGACATTCTGCGGTCCGCCGGGGCCGCGGTCCATGCGCAAGGCAACGACCGAGGGCTCGTTGAGCACGATCCCCTGTCCGCGAACGAAGATAAGCGTGTTGGCCGTGCCCAGGTCGATGGACAGGTCGTTGGAAAAGATACCGCGCAGTCGTTTGAACATTGAAGGGTGTTGATGCCAGGCTGAAATGGATGACGATCCGGTCCAGGAAGGGCCGGCGATGACATTGGATCAATGAAGACAAGACGCTAGTTTAGTACAAACCGCCGAGCATGCAGCAGTTCCGGATCGATCGCGCCAATGTATGAAGATCCGGTTTTATGCGCACCTGCCCGTTTCGTCGCCGGAAGCGTGACTCTTTCTGCAGCCAGCTCAAATGCCGGAAATGCGCCAGCCGATCCAGATCAGCGAAAACAGCGTCAGAAAGGCCAGGCCCGCCCAGGCCGTGCAGCGCAGGGTCTTTCCCGGCCGCGCGTCTTCCGGCGTGTTCGGGCCGGTCAGAAGACGGAGATTGAGCCAGGCAATGACGGGTGCGGTCAGGAAGGCCACGGTGGTGGTGAAGTCGATCAAAAGCGTGAAATGTCTGCCGAACAGCGCGATGATCAGCCAGGCGCCGGTCATGGTCAGCAGCATGCCGGCCAGGTAACGCGCTCGATGCCGACGCCGGTGCGTGTCCGGGGCAGCCTCGCGCAGTTCCAGGAAGGCGCGCAGCACGCGCGGGTAGGCATCGGCCACCGCCAGCGTCGTCGAGAGCATGGTGGCCAGCGCGGCGAGCGCGATCAGCGGACGCGACCACTCGCCCAGTGCGCCGGTGTACATCGAGACCAGCTGGGCCGAGAAGCCGACCGCCGAACCGGCCAGCGGGCGCTCGCTGCCGTGCATGACCAGCGCGCCCAGGGTCATGAATGCGAGTGCGAGCACGACCGCCCCCGCGTAGCCGATCCTGAAGTCGGTAAGTGCGTGCGCGATGCTGGGCCGCGCGCCCGTCTGTTCGGCGCGCTCCAGGGTCCAGATCGAATGCCAGGCCGCCGCATCCAGCGGGATGGGCATCCAGCCCAGCAGCGCGAGCATGAAAGCGAGCCCGGTGCCGCTGAGCAGCCCCGATTCCGAAAGCGGCGGCGCCAGTCCGCTCCAGTCCGGCCGCTGGCCGGCGGCCAGCGCAACGGCGGCCACGGTCGCCAGCGACAGCAGCGCCATGATGATCTTCATCAGCAGGTCCAGGCCGCGATAGTGACCGATGCCCAGGATCAGGGCGCACGCGGCGAGAATGATGAGTGCGAGCGTCGACATCGACATTTCGAGCCGGAACAGCGTTCCGGCCAGCCCGGCCGTTACCAGCGTCACGCTGGCCAGAACGATGAACATGGTGGCCAGTGTCAGGAACACGAACAGGCCCAGCGGCCAGGCGCCGAGGCGCCGATAGCCGCGGATCATGTGTTCTCCGGTCGCCGCCGCGTAGCGCGGCCCGAATTCCAGGAACGGATACTTGAGTGCGCACCCGACCAGCACGAGTGCCAGCAGCGTCAAGCCGTACACTGCTCCGCCGCGCGTGGCCTGCACCAGATGGGAGACGCCCACGGCGGCGCCCGCGACCAGGAGGCCCGGGCCGACCGCATCGCGCAGCCTGGATGAGTTCACGTCGGTCTCTCCATGTCCATGCCTCGCAGCTTTCTCCGCCTGGCGCCGACCGGCCGCCGGTTCGCCGGGTTGCCCGGCCTCGCCGAATCGCGCATTCGAATCGAAAAACGAATGCTCGAAGTGTAACGATCAAACTGCGCAAGCGCGCCGTCAGGTCCCGCTTGCGCGTTGCAACAAAAAGGATGCGTCCTCCGGGGATTTCATGTAGGCTTGATTTCAATTACAAGGGTTATGGGCGGCCCGGATGCTTGCAATCCGGCAGAGCCTGTTCATATCATAGGCAAAATGTCCGGGCGGCCTCCTGCGACAAGCCGGATGTGGCCGAACTCGAAAAAAATGACTGACAAGCCCAGCTTCGGGGAGAAAATCTGATGAAGTACCGCCTGATTCCGGCGTTCGCGCTGGTTATAAGCATTCTTGCAGGTTGCGGAGGAAGTTCCAGTACTCCGCGCTCGGAACCGGCGCCGCCCACGGTGAATCCCGACGGCACGCCCACCACCGACGTGATCACTGCAAACTTCGATCCCGCCAACGGCGTGCTGCCGTTTCCGATCAATCTTCTGCTTTCCGGCAGTGGCGATCTGACCATCAACATACCGGTCGAGGATCCGACGGATTTCAGCGATCCGCAGGTCGCGCTCAACGCGCTGGACGGATTCAGTACGGTCAGCCCCTGGACGTTCAGCTTCTCGGAACCGGTCAACCCCGACACCGTCATTCCGGGCAGTTCGGTTCGCTTGTTCCAGGTCCAGTTCGTACCGGGATCGATCGCGGTACAGCAGGTCGTCACCGAACTGGTCCCGGGCGAGGATTACGTCGCTACCGTTGCGACCGATTCGGATCCGACCGGGCGCACCATAGCGATCGTGCCGCTCGAGCCGCTGCAGGAAATGACCGGCTACATGGCCGTGGTCACCGATGCCGTCCAGGACCCCGAAGGCAACCCGGCGACCCCGTCCCAGACGTATTTCCTCGCCAAGGGCACCGAGCCGCTGGTGACCGAGGGCGGCGTCAGCACCGAACCCCTGCTCGACAACGAAACGGCCCAGGCACTGGAGCCGGTTCGCCAGCTGGTCAATGCCCAGGAGTCCGCGGCCGACGCCGTGGGCATCGCGCGCGACGAAATCGTGCTGTCCTGGACGGCGACCACGCAGTCCATCACGCCGGTGCTCAGCGTCGTGCGCTCCACGCTGTCGGATACCAGTTCGCAACTGGCGCCGACCGGGCTGACGACCGCCGACGTGCTGCCGCCGGGCGCTTCGCCCGGCATCGCGGACGTGTTCATCGGCGTCGTCGAATTGCCTTATTTCCTCGGCGTGCCCAGTGAAGAGAACCCGACCGCGCCCCTGAACCAGTTCTGGGAAGCTGCGCCCGGCAACTACGTGCCGCCGTTCGACGGCCTCGG
>JAGXKW010000049.1:12133-19382 GCA_018334995.1 Wenzhouxiangellaceae bacterium | reverse complement strand
CAGGCCGAAGAAAGTGATTTCGCGCGAAGAACCCTGGGATATCCATTCGCCCTCCGGACCGAAGCGATAGCGGTAGAGGTGAGGCACTTCGGCAAAATCCAGCACTGCGAACTGGACGGTGAAAGGCGCCCGCCACGGCATCCGCAATGGCTCCGACGACGGAAGCGTGCGATCCGCCGGGCCGCCCTCGCCGGCCCGGCGGATGGAGGTCAGGCGAACCGGGCTCGCTCGAAATTCGGGAAACTTCGTGCCCGCCGGAAACGCGACGACCCCGCCGATCCCGCCGAAGTACAGCCAATGCCGGTCGCGATCGGCCGCACGCGGATTGAAATGCGTGACGGGAAGCCCGCGCGCCGCGCCGTAACTGGCCATGCGCCCGGCGCGCGGATCGAAGCGCGTCACGCCGTCGCGCGTGCTGATCCACAGCGAACCGTCGTCGTCTTCGACGATGCCCATCACGCTTGCACCCAGCAGCCCGTCGTCTTCGGTCCACTGTTCGAAGTCGACCGGCTGCCGGTCCGCGTTCAAGACCGCGCGCTGCAGACCGGCGCCATTGGTGCCGATCCAGACCCGGCCGGCCGAATCCGTGACGATCGCCGAAACATTGTCATGCGCAAGATCCGGCGTGCTCGAGCGGTGATAGCGACGACACCGCCACGGTTCCATGGAGCATACGCTGAGGCCGTTCGACCGCGTTCCGACCCAGAGCTCGCCGGATGTCGATTCCATCAATGCGGTAATGAAGTTTCCGCTCAGCGAAGCCGGGTCTTCGGGAACCGAAAATCGCGCCCGGAAATCACCCCCGGCGGTTGGCATTTCATACAGGCCGGTGCCGCCCAGGCCGGCCCAGATGCTCCCGGAAGACGACTCCAGCAAGCTGACCACGTAGCCGAAGCCGATCGAACCGCCGCGGCCCGGCGCGTGCTGGTGCCGCGTGGGCGCACCGTCGCCGGCGATTTCCCACAGACCGGTCGTGCTGCCGGCGTAGAGTCGACCATCGCCGGCCCGCGCGATCGACAGGATGCCGTCGGCGCCGATCGTCGGTTCCGGCGCCTCGGCACGAATGCCGGTCGCCTGATTCGTCAGCGCCTGCAATCCGCCGCCGAAGGTTCCGACCCATGTCCGGCCCGTCGCATCGTCGTGATGGAGGGCCGTGACGTTCTGGTGGCGCAGCGCGCCGTCCTCGCTGCCGACCCGGCTTACGCGGAACCGATGCGTCGCCATGCTGCCCACATGCAGGCCGTTTCCCCAGGTGCCGATGAAAACGCGTTCATCGAGAAATTCCATGCTCAGCTGCGGGACCGCCGGCAGCTGTCCCTCGGCCCCCAGCGGCTGATCGTTTGCCGGCTGGCTGCGACCGCTCTCGGGATCGTGCACAAGTACGCTTGCGGAGAGCCTCGCGATCCAGATCCTGCCGTCGGGATCGACCTCGAGCGTCGGAATCGTGCCGATCGCCTGCCCTTCAAACAGCACTTCCGACGCCGACAGCGTCCGGGAATCGATGCGCACGACACCGGCCCGGGTGCCCGCCCAGATCGAACCCTGCGATTCGGCGAGCGCAAAAACTTCATTCAACTCGGGGCCGCCGTCGAGCGCCGCCGCCAGATCCACGGTTTCGAAACGCCCGTCCCCGGTGCGATCACGCGCCAGCCCGCCGCCGACCGTACCGACCCACAGCGTGTCTTCCGAGTCGACCAGGACCGTGAACACGTAATCGTGCGGAATGCTCTGCGGGTCGGCAGGATCGTGAACAAAGCGGGTGAAGGCGCCGGTCCCGGGGTCGAACCGGTTCAGACCGAACTGGGTTCCGGCCCAGAGATGCCCGTTTTCCGCTTCGGCCATGCCGTAGACGCTGTCGTAGCTCAGCGTAGCCGGGTTGTCCGGTTGACTACGGTACGCCTCGAAGCGCAGGGTTTCCGGGTCGAGGCGATTGAGCCCGCCGGTGTTGGTGGAAATCCAGATGCTGCCGTCGCTGGCCAGAAACAGGTCGCGAATGTCGTTGTCGCTGATCGAATCGGGATTGCCCGGCTCGGGCGCGAAGCGAATCGCCTCGTAACCGTCATAGCGATACAGCCCATCCCGCGAGCCGACCCAGAGAAAGCCCTCCCGGTCCAGCAGCAAGGAACTGACGACCCGGGCCTCCAGTCCTCGATCGAGGCCCACGCCCTGGAACCGAATCTCGTCGGCCGGCGGCTGGCCAAACGCCGTCCAGGACGCGACGAGCAGCGAGAATCCGAGCCAAACGCCCAACGACGACAGACCGGAAGACGCTGCAGAGCCGTCTCGCGCGCGCTTCAGCGACGCCGCGGCCATTGAAAGAATCGTGCACGGATCATGCCGTAATACTACCCGATGTCGTTCGAATGCCAGGATCGACCACGACGGGGCTGATCCATGGCGGCCGAGCCATTGCGGCCGGTCGTTCGGCCCTGCATGATCCGCGCATTTCCGAGGCCTTCGACGACCTCGCGTTGCTGCAACATCGGTTAACCTTGCCAACGACAAAATGCGCAATTTCGTCCCACACCTTGAATCCGACATGACCGATTTTGGCTACCGCGAAGTCGAACCCGCAGAAAAGACCCGGCTGGTCGGCCAGGTGTTTTCATCGGTGGCCGACAGCTACGACCTGATGAACGACCTGATGTCGGTCGGGATTCACCGGCTCTGGAAGCGCGCGTTCGTCGCCGGCTGCGGCATGCGGCCCGGACAGCGTGTGCTGGACCTTGCCGGCGGCACCGGCGACATCGCCGAACTCGCTCGAAATCGCGTCGCGCCGAACGGCAGGGTATTGGTCGCCGACATCAACCGGCAGATGCTCGAGGCCGGCCGGCGGCGAATGGACGACGCCGGCCGGGTCGATGCATTCGAGTGGCTGCAGGTCAACGCCGAAGCGCTGCCGTTCGCCGACCGGCACTTCGATCACGTCACCATCGCCTTCGGCCTGCGCAACGTCACCGACAAGCCGAAAGCGCTTTCCGAGATGCACCGCGTACTCAAGCCCGGCGGGCGCGTCCACATCCTGGAGTTCTCGCACGTCTCGCCCGGGCCACTGGCGCGCGCCTACGACGTCTGGTCGTTCAAGGTGCTGCCGCGGCTGGGCCAGGCCGTGGCCTCGGACCGCGAAAGCTACCAGTACCTGGCCGAATCCATCCGCCGCTTCCCCGACCAGGAAACCCTGGCCGGCATGCTGGGCGAGGCCGGCTTCGAACGGGTGACGTGCGAGAACCTCTCGGCCGGCATCGCCGCCATTCATCGCGGGGCGCATACCTGATGAGCCGTTACGTCACGCCACTGCCCTCAATGATGGCCGCGGCGATCGAGTTCGTGTTCGCGCGCGCCGCGGCGCTGGACGCCGACGCGGCCGGCAAGCTACAGCCGCTGTCCGGCCGCTGGCTGAAGTTCGTGTTGCAGGGACTCGAGATCGACCTCTGGCTGACCGCCGACGGCGAGCGCCTGCGCGTGATGGCCGAGCCGGAAACGAGCGAGCTGGAACCCGATGCCGTGATCGCCGGCGATCCCGGCGCGCTGCTGGCCATGGCACTGCCCGATTTCGACAGCAGCAGCGGCGTTCGCATCGAAGGCGACGCCGGGCTGGCCCAGAAATTCCAGCAATCGGTCACGGCGCTGGACCCCGACCTGGAAAAAGGCCTGACCGAATACTTCGGCGACCTGCTGGGTCCGCAGGTCTATCGGATCGTGATCGAGGCGCTGGACCTGGCCCGCCATACCACCAGCACCGGCGGTGAGCAGGTCTCGCGCTGGCTGCGCGAGGAAAGCCGCTTCGTGCCCGCGCCGGGCGAATGGACGGAATTCCGCGACGGCGTAGACCGGCTGCGCGAAGCGGTGGACCGGCTCGAAAGCCGGGTTCGGAGACGCACATCTTGATCGGCCGCGCCTTTCGCATCTCCCGCATTGCCATGGTGCTGGCGCGCTATCGGCTGGACACCCTGATGCTGGACCTGCCCGCGCTGAAGCTCGCGCGCGTGGTGCGCATGCTGCCCTGGGGCCGGCGCGGCGTGCGCGACCTTTCGCGCGGCGCCCGGCTCCGGCTGGCGCTGGAAGAACTCGGCCCGATCTACGTCAAGTTCGGCCAGATCCTCTCGACCCGGCGCGATCTGCTGCCGCCCGACATCGCCGACGAACTGGCTCGCCTGCAGGACCGCGTGCCGGCCTTTCCCGGCAAGCAGGCGCGCGAGATGATCGAAGCCGAACTTGGAAAGCCGATCGACGAATTGTTCTCCTCGTTCGAGGAGGCGCCGATGGCGTCGGCGTCGATCGCCCAGGTTCACGCCGCGGTGCTGCCCGACGGCACCGAGGTCGTGGCCAAGGTCGTGCGTCCGGGCATCGAACAGCGCATCCGCGACGATCTCGAACTGCTCGGCGCCCTGGCCCGCATGGCCCGGCGCTACCATCCCGAAGGCGAACGCATCCGGCCCAACGAAGTCGTCAGCGAATTCAAGCGCGTGATCATCGACGAGCTGAGCATGCAGAGCGAAGGCGCGAACGCCAGCCTGCTTCGACGCAACTGGGAAGATTCCGAAGAACTCTACATCCCGAAGATCCACTGGTCGCACACCGCCGACCGGGTGCTGGTCATGGAGCGCGTCGGCGGCGTGCCGGTGCGCGACATCGAGGAACTCAAGCGCCAGGGCGTGGACCTCGAGAAACTGGCCCGCCGCGGCATCCGGGTCTTCTACCAGCAGGTGTTCCGCGACAACCTGTTCCACGCCGACATGCACCCGGGCAACATCCGCATCGACACCACCGATCCGAGCGATGCCAGCTACATCGCGCTGGACTTCGGCATCGTCGCCAGCCTCACGCCCGACGACCTGTACTACATCGGCGAGAACTTCCTGGCGATCTTCAACCGCGACTATCGGCGCGTGGCCGAACTGCACGTCGAGGCCGGCTGGGTGCCGTCCGACATCCGGATCGACGAGATGGAGGCCGCCGCGCGTACGGTGTGCGAGCCCAGCTTCACCCGACCGCTGGAAGAAGTCTCGTTCGCCGAAATGGTGATCAACCTGTTCAACGTCGCGCGCCGCTTCAAGCTCACCGTCCAGCCGCAGCTGATCATGCTGCAGAAAACCCTGCTCAACATCGAAGGCATGGGCCGCGATCTGTATCCGAAAATCAACATCTGGGACGTGGCCAAGCCGGAGCTCGAAAGCATCTTCCGCGAGCGCTACGGCATCGGCAAGACCGCGCGCAAGGTCGGGCGTGAATTGCCGTCCTGGCTGGCACGCGGACCGGAAATCCCGAACCTGGTGCACGAAACGCTCAAGCTCGCCGCACGCGGGCGGATCAATGCCACCATCGCCAGCGACGATCTGGACCGCATCGGCGGCCACCTGGCCCGCCACAACCGGCGCGTGCCCGGCGCCATCCTCACCGCCGGCCTGCTGATCGCTTCCTCCGTCCTCGCCGCCTACGACGTCGGCCCCTGGTTCCAGACCCACTCACTGCCGGCCATGATCGGCTTCGCCGCCGCCTTGTTCATCGGCATCAGGACGTTCAGGCGCTAGATTCAGGGTAGGAGCCGGCCATGCCGGCGAAGGATTCGCCCCGATCGCGGCCGGTGCGCGCTCCTGCAACCAGAGCCGATCCGGTGCCACCGACCGGCCAACCGGCCAACCGACCAACCGACAAACCGAGCCGGCGCCATCCTTTCACGGCATCGCCAGCTCGAACGTGCAAACCGAAGCCACCGGCCCCGGCACCGCCAGCCAGCCCTGCAGGCCGGCTGCTCGATCCAGTTCGTGCAGCGTCCAGTTTTCCGGCGCGGGCCAGCCTTCGGGCATCTCCCGGATGTGCTCGGGCCTGCCGGCCGCGGGGGTGATTTGCGAAACGTGTCCGGAGATCGTCGCGCCCATGGCCTTGATCATCGCCTCGCGCAAGGTCCACAGGCGCAGGAATTCGGCGCGCGCGGCGTCCGGTTCCAGCGCCTCGAGCCACTCGACCTCCGCGGCGCTGAACCAGCGTCGCGCCAGCTTGCGCCAGCGCACGTCCCGATCCGGGCATTCGATGTCGATGCCGACCGGTGTCTGCCTTGCAACCACGATTGCCAGATGCTCGCCCGCGTGCGACAGGTTGAACGTGATGCCGGAACGCGCCAGCGGCGGCGCGAGCTGCGGCTTGCCGCCCTTGCCGCGCACCGTCACGACGTCGCGCCCGGGAAGCTCCAGGTAGGCGCCGAGCAGCAGCCGGAACACGAACTTCTGCCCCATCCGCAGCTGGCGGACCCGCTCGAACCGCGACGGCCCGGGCGTGCGGTCGGCTGCATCGGCGGGCTGGGGTTCCATCAACGGCAGGTTCCTCAGCCGCGCGTGCCAGACGTGCGCTTCGCCTTCGGCCAGCGGCGGTGCCGAGCGCAGCGGCATGTCGATCGTTTCCATCGCCGCGATCTTCATCAACGCCACCCGAATCCATCGACGCCGGCCACGCCGAACGCGCCCAGCGCGCGTGCCCGAGGCCAGTCCCCGGGACGCACCCCGCCCTGTGCCAGCACCGGCAGCGGCGCCCGCCGCACCAGGCGCTCGAAGTCGTCCCAGCCCAGGGGCTGCGCATCGGAATGATTGTGCGTGTGCTGGACCGGGGCGAGCGTCACCAGGTCGGCGTCCAGTGAATCGGCGATAAGCATTTCCTCGAGATCGTGGCACGAAGCGATCACCAGCTTGTCGTCGGGCAGCGGTCGCCTGTCCAGCGTCATCAGTTGCCGGGTATCGAGATGGATGCCGTCGGACGGCCAGCCGAAGCACTGTTGCAGATCGCCCGCGCCGATCCAGCGCGCACCGAACTCGCGCGTCGATTCATCGATGCGCCGAACCAGCGCGGCGTCCACGTGCTCGCCCTTTCCCGGCTGCAACCGCAGCAGGCGAAACCCGGCCTCCAGGCAGGCGCGCCAGGCATCGACGAAGCGATCGGCCGAATCGAACTCGGCAGGCGACGGCGAAATCGCGTAATAGCCATCCAGCTCCAGCAGCCGGATCATCGGCCGGTCGGCCGGCGGCATGTCCAGCGCCGCGAGCCGCTCCATCGCGACCCAGCGAATGTCCTGCCCTTCGGCACCGTGCGGCGAACCCGAAAACGAATGCACTTCGTGGAGCCGGAGCCGGACGACCTCTTCCGGGTACTCGTGGCGCACGGCGACCAGCGGCCGGACGGGACCGGACTCGATCCCCAGTTCTTCGCGCAGCTCCCGCACCAGCGCCTCGGCCGCCGTCTCGCCGGGCTCGATCTTGCC
>JAGXKW010000049.1:0-11670 GCA_018334995.1 Wenzhouxiangellaceae bacterium | reverse complement strand
TAGTACAGGTTGTGGATGGTCGCCAGGCGCGCGCCCTGGATTTCGTTGCAGCGCTGCAGGTGCTTGACGTAGGCGCGCGAATAGTTGCGACAGGTATAGCAGCTGCAGCTCTCGTCCAGCGGGCGGGTGTCCATGCGGTAGGTCGCGTTGCGGATCCGGATGTCGCCGTAGCGGGTGAACAGGTGGCCGTTGCGCGCGTTGCGCGTCGGCAGCACGCAGTCGAACATGTCCACGCCGCGCATTACGGCGGCGACGATGTCCTCGGGCCGGCCCACCCCCATCAGGTAGCGCGGCCGGTCTTCGGGAAGCTTCGGACAGGTCGCCTCGAGAACCTCGATGCGTTCGTCCTCCGGCTCGCCGACGCTCAGGCCGCCGATCGCGTAGCCGTCGAAACCGATGTCGATCAATCCGGCGGCCGAAAGCGCGCGCAGCTCGGCGTGCATGCCGCCCTGGACGATGCCGAACAGCGCCGCCGGCCCATTTCCGTCAGGCAAGCCCCCGGCAGGCAGATCGCCGAAATGCGCGGTCTTCGAGCGCTCGGCCCAGCGCAGCGACCGCTCCATGGACGCCCGCGCTTCGTCGAAGGTCGCCGGGTAGGCGGTGCACTCGTCGAAGATCATCACGATGTCCGAGCCCAGCGCGCGCTGCACCGCCATCGATTCTTCCGGCCCCATGAAGATCCGGCTGCCGTCGACCGGCGAGGCGAAGGTCACGCCCTTTTCGTCGAGCTTGCGCAGCTCGGCCAGGCTCCAGACCTGGAAGCCGCCCGAATCGGTCAGGATGGGCCCGTTCCAGTGCATGAAATCGTGCAGATCGCCGTGCGCGGCGATCACCTCGGTGCCCGGGCGCAGCATCAGGTGAAAGGTGTTGCCCAGGATGATCTCTGCGCCGATCCCGCGCAGCTCCTCCGGCGTCATGCCCTTGACCGTCCCGTAGGTGCCCACCGGCATGAACGCCGGCGTCTCGACCCGGCCGCGCGAAAACTCGAGCCGCCCCCTGCGAGCGGCCGCGCTTCGTGACAACAGTTCGAAATTCATGCTCGCGATACACCCGGTCTTTGCAGTCCGGTCATTATGCCGCCTCGCCGCTCCGGCGCCTCGTCGTTTTGTCGCCGGGTCGCTGGGTCGCTTGGCAGCAGGCACGCGCGAGCCAGCCCACCCGATCAAGCGACGAAACGACGAAACAAACAGCCGGCTGGCATACTGGCAGGATGTTGTCCGACCTCCATTGCCACATGCTTCCGGGCATCGACGACGGTTCCAAAGATATGGAACAGTCGCTGGCCATGGCGCGCATTGCCGTGGCCGACGGCATCTCGACCACCGTGGTCACGCCGCATCATCTCAATGGTGTCTATTCCAACCCCGCCCGGCAGATCCGGGCCGGGATCGAGGCCCTCAACGAAGCGCTGGAGCGCGCCGGCATCGGCCTGAACATCCTGCCGGGCAGCGAACTGCACCTGACCCCGGAACTGCCCGCCGAGCTGGACCAGGGCACGGCCCTGACCATCGCCAACCAGGGCAAGGCGGCGCTGGTCGAACTGCCGGTGCACACCGTCCCGATGGGCGCCGAACACCTGCTGGAACAGATCATCGCGATGGGATTGACGCCCCTGATCGCGCACCCGGAACGCAACAGCGAGCTGCGGCGCAGCCCCGAGCGCCTGGGTGAATGGGTGGAGATGGGATGCCTGGGCCAGGTCACCGTGCAATCGTGCACCGGGCGCTTCGGCGAGGCCGTGCAAAGGGCGGCCCGGACCATGGTCCAGCGCGGCTGCATCCACGTCGCCGCCTCCGATGCCCACCGCGACCGGCGGCGTGTTCCGCAGCTCACGCCGGCGCGCGAACCGCTTGCGCAATGGGCCGGCGAAGAAGTCGCTCAGCTCTTGATCGAGGTCTATCCCACCGACCTCGCCGCCGGCCGCCGGCCGGATCCGGCGCTGTTGCGCGAGGCACTGCCCCCGCCGCCCGCCGAACCCTGGTGGCGGAGAATGTTCGGAAGGTGACCGTTTCCGGATTGCCGGCTACCGGAAAGCATCGCTTGCAGGGCAAGCTCCTGCAACACCAGCCGCATCGTACGGCAGCTTCCGGCCTGGCTCAGGTCCTCAGTCCAGTCCCGCGCTTCAACAAGGTCACGCAGATCGTGCCGAGCACCACGGCGAACAGGCCGATGATGCCGAAGGCGTAGAAGACCGGCACGTCGGTCACGCCGAGCATGCCGTAGCGGAAGGCGTTGACCATGTACAGGATGGGATTGACCAGGGCCACCTGCTGCCAGACGCCCGGCAGCAGGTCGATCGAGAAAAATACGCCGCCCAGGTAGGTCAGCGGCTGCAGCACGAAAGTCGGCACGATCGCGATGTCGTCGAACTTCTGCGCGAAGGTGGCATTGATGAACCCGCCCAGCGCGAACACGATTGCGGTCATCAGGATGACCAGCAGGGTGACCGTCCAGTTGTGAATCGACAGGTCGGAAAAGAACGAAGCCACGCCGAACACGAGCACCGCGACGACCATGGAACGAAACACCGCGCCGGTGACGTAACCGGCCAGGATCAGGATGGGCGGCAGCGGCGAGATCAGCAGTTCCTCGACGTGGCGCCCGAACTTGGCGCCGAAGAACGAACTGGTGATGTTGCCGTAGGCGTTGGTGACCACCGACAGCATGATCAGTCCGGGCACGATGAACGCCATGTAGTCCATGCCGCCCATCTCGCCGATGCGCCGCCCGATGATCTGGCCGAAGATCACGAAGTACAGCGTCATCGTGATCGCCGGCGGCAGCAGCGTCTGCGGCCAGATGCGCAGAATGCGGTTGACTTCCTTGATGACGATGGTCTGGTAACCGATCCAGAAGGTTTTCGCCGAGACTTCACCCTGCGCTGTGGTCATGCCGCATGCTCCCCGGTGCCGGCAGGCTGGTCGGATTTGGGCCCGGATTCCGGGCCGGAACCCGGTTCGGACTCCTGCGGTTCGACCAGCCGCAGAAACAGCTCCTCGAGCCGGTTGACCTTGTTGCGCATCGACTTGACCTCGACACCGCGCGTCTCCAGCACGCGAAACAGCACGTTCAGGCTGTGCGACTTGGGCAGGCTGGCCAGCAGCGTGGTCGAATCGCGCAACTCGGTCTCCACGCCATCGACTTCGGGCGGCGCGTCCAGCGGCGCGCACAGATCGAGCACGAAGGTCTCGATGTCGAGCTTGCCGAGCAGCGCCTTGACCGTGGTGTTCTCGACGATGGTGCCGTGGTCGATGATCGCGATGTTGCGGCACAGGTTTTCGGCTTCTTCCAGGTAGTGCGTGGTCAGGATCACCGTCGTGCCGTCGCGGTTGATCCGCTCGATGAATTCCCACATCGAGCGCCGGATCTCGATATCCACGCCGGCGGTGGGCTCGTCGAGAATCAGCAGCGGCGGCTCGTGCACCATGGCGCGCGCGATGAGCAGCCGCCGCTTCATGCCGCCGGACATGGTGCGCGACGGCTTGAACGCCTTGTCCCACAGCTGCAGCTGCTTGAGATATTTCTCGGCGCGTACCCGCGCCACGCGCCGCGGGACACCGTAGTAGCCGGCCTGGTTGACCACGATATCGAACGGCTTCTCGAACTGGTTGAAGTTGACCTCCTGCGGCACCAGCCCGATCTTGGCCATGGCGCGCGAACGGTCCTTCTGCACGCTGGTGCCGAACACCTTCGTCTCGCCATCGCTGGCGTTGACCAGCGACGAAATGATGCCGATCAGCGTCGACTTGCCGGCGCCGTTCGGCCCGAGCAGCGCGAAGAAATCGCCTTCCTCGACGGTCAGGTCGATGCCCTTCAGCGCCACGACGCCGTTCTTGTAGGTTTTTCTCAGTTTGTTGACTTCCAGTGCGTGCATGACCTCTGGCCTGTTGATCTGGGGGATGGCAGTCGGTATCTTGCAGGACTTGCGACCGATCGTGTCCGTCCTGGGGCCAAGTTTCTGCAACTTCAAATTACCGTGAGCACCAAATTATCGTCCATCATCGTGGGCGCGCTGTTGTCGTTCGGCGCGCTCGCACAGGAGCGGCTGGATCGCTGGCCGGCCGACGTCGAGAACTGCGAACTCTCGGCCGCCGGCGGCAGAATCAGCGAGGAAGCGCTGTGCGGCACGCTGGACGTGCCCGAGAATCGTGCCCGATCCGGCGCCCGGCCCGACGGCACATCCATCGAGCTGGCCTGGGCCGTGATCGAAGCGGGCACGGCCGACCCCGAGCCCGACCCGGTGTTTTTCCTCGCCGGCGGACCGGGCCAGTCGGCCCGCGACGTCGCGCCGGTGATCGCCAACGCGCTGGCCGACGTCAACCGGACCCGCGACCTGATCTTCCTCGACCAGCGCGGCACCGGCGGGTCGAACGCGCTCGAGTGCGGGTTCGAAGAGGATACCTTCCTCACCGAACCGGACCTGGACGAGATCGACGCGCTGCTGCGCGAATGCCACGCGGAGCTGGACGCCGACGTCCGCCACTACACCACCATCGACGGGGCCGAGGACCTGGAGGCGCTGCGCGAGCATCTCGGCCTGGAAACGATCAACCTGGTCGGCGGCTCCTACGGCACGCGCATGGCCCAGGTCTACCTGCGGCGGTTTCCCGAGGCGGTGCGCAGCATGACCATCGACGGCGTGGTGCCGACCCGGCTGAAGCTGGGTTCCGAGCACGCCGAGATGCTCGACCGCTCGATCGACAGGCTGCTGGCGCGCTGCGCCGAAGACGCGACCTGCAGCGAGAGCTTTCCCGACCTCGCGCGCGCCTTCGAAACGCTCAAGGCGCAATACGCCGAATCACCGATGACCATCCAGGTCACCCATCCGCGCACCGGGGTGGCCGAGGAACTGGAATTCTCCGACGCGGTGCTCGCCTCCAGCCTGCGCTTCCTGGCCTATTCGCCGGTCAGCCAGATGATGATCCCGTATCTCATCCACGAGGCCGCCGCCACCGGCAACCCGGAGCGGCTGGCCGCACAGGCGCTGATGACCAGCGACCAGATGAGCGAGGAGGTGGCCATCGGCCTGAACTTCGCCGTCGGCTGCAGCGAGGACTGGCCGTACTGGCCGGCCGACAGCGATGCCTCCGGCACGCTGCTGGGCAACTCGTTCACGGAGCTGTATTCGAAGGTCTGCAGCTGGTGGCCGGCCGACCCGGTCGGGCCCGAGTTCCATCAGCCGTTCGACGCCGACGTGCCCGTCCTGATCCTGTCCGGCGAGCTCGACCCGGTCACCCCGCCGCAGTACGGCGAGGAGGCCGAAGCGCAGTTCAGCAACAGCCTGCACATCGTCTCGGAAGGCCGCGGCCACATCACCATCACCAACTCGTGCATCGGCGCCATCGCGACCGAATTCATCGCCGAGGCCAGCGTGGCGGACCTGGACACCGGCTGCACCGAGCGCATCGGCCCGGAACCTTTTTTCGTCGACCTGCTGGGGCCAACGCCATGATCCGCGCCGAACGACTGCGCAAGACCTTCAACAAGGGCCGGGTCGTGGCCGTCGACGACGTCGGCTTCGAAGCGCGCGACGGGCAGATCACCGGCCTGCTGGGCCCCAACGGCGCCGGCAAGACCACCACCCTGCGCATGCTCTACACCCTGCTCAAGCCCGACAGCGGCCACATGACGGTCGACGGCGTCGACCCGCTGGCCGAACCCATCCAGGTCAAGCGCAAGCTCGGCGTGGTGCCCGATTCGCGCGGCCTGTACGACCGCCTGACCGCGCGCGAGAACATCCGCTATTACGGCAAGCTGCAGGGGCTGGGCAAAAATCTCGTCACCAGCCGCATCGACGAGCTGGCCGAAGTGCTCGACATGGGCGAGTTCATCGACCGCCGTACCGAGGGCTTTTCGCAGGGCCAGCGGGTCAAGGTCGCGATCGCGCGCGCCCTGGTCCACGAGCCCGGCACCATCCTGCTCGACGAGCCGACCAATGGCCTGGACGTGATGACCACCCGCTCCCTGCGCGAATTCCTGCTCCGGCTGAAGATGGAAGGCCGTTGCGTGGTGCTGTCCACCCACATCATGCAGGAGGTCGCCGCACTGTGCGACCGCATCGTGATCATCGCCGCCGGCCGGATCGCGGCCGAGGGTACGGCGCAGCAACTGCTGGAGCGCTCCGGTGAACAGAACCTGGAAGACGCGTTCGTCAAGCTGATCGGCTCCGACGAAGGACTGCTGGCATGATCACCGTGTTTCTCAAGGAACTGCTGGACAACTTCCGCGACCGGCGGGTGATTCTCAACACGCTGGTCCTGGGCCCGCTGCTGGGGCCGGTGCTGTTCGGGGTGATGATCTCGTTCATCGCCAAGGAAGAAACCGAGCGCATGGAATCGGCGCTGGAGCTGCCGGTCGTGGGTGCCGAGAACGCGCCCAACCTGGTCGCCTGGATGGAGCGCCAGGGCGTTGTCGTCGAACCGCCGCCGGCGGACCCCGAGCAGTCCGTGCGCGAGGAAGAGCACGAAGTCGTCGTGCGCATTCGCGAAGACTACGCCGAGGCCTGGAACGCGGGCCGACCGGCCCCGGTGGAAATCATCGCCGACCGCTCGCTGCGCTACACCGGCACCACCATCGCGCGGGTCAACAACTATCTTTCGATCTACAACCGCCAGATCGGCAACCTGCGCCTGCAGCTCCGCGGCGTGCACCCCGACATCACCCGCCCGGTCGACAGCCAGATCATCGACCTGTCGACCCCCACTTCGCGCGGCGGCCAGGTGCTGGCGTTCCTGCCGTACTTCATCCTGATCACGGTGTTCATGGGCTCCATGCACATGGCCATCGACACCACCGCCGGCGAGCGCGAGCGCAAGTCGCTGGAGCCGCTGCTGATCAACCCGATGCCGCGCTGGCAGATCATGGCCGGCAAGCTGGGCGCGACGACCTTCTTCGCCCTGGCCACGCTGGGCCTGGGGCTGATCGCCTTCGTCTACGCCATGGGCATGCTGCCGACGGCCGACATGGGCATCAAGCTCAACCTCGATTTCGCGGTCGCCGGCAAGGCTTTCGTGGTGGTCGCCCCGGCCGCGCTGATGGCCGCCGCGCTGCTGACCATCCTGGCCTCGTTCGCCAAGAGCTTCCGCGAGGCGCAAAGCTACATGGGCCTGATCGTCATCGTGCCCATGGTCCCCAGCCTGTGGCTGCTGATCAACCCGGCCAAGGCCGAGTACTGGATGAACTGGGTGCCGCTGCTCAACCAGAACATCCTGATCCTGGAAATGGTCCGGGGAGAACCCGTCCAGGTTTCCTGGTATCTCACGACCATAGCCAGCACCACGATCCTGGCCCTGATCCTCGCCGCCGTCGCCGGCGGGCTGTACAACCGGCCGAAGCTCATCTTCACTTCGGGATAGCGTTGCGTCGGGGACGGCGCCCCGACCTACGGCGTCGGCGCGGCATCGGAATCGGGCGTAGCGTCGGGGACGGCACCCCGACCTACGGCATGCACGCGCCTCGATTCTTGCGTAGGTCGGCGCTACGTCGCCGACGGGGCGGATCGAATTCGTCGCGACGGGGGCGGTTCGGATCGGTTGCGTCGGGGACGGCGCCCCGACCTACGGCGCCGGCGCGGCATCGGAATCGGGCGTAGGTCGGCGCGGCGTCGCCGACGGGTCTGAATCGTCCGGCTCCGCGCGGTCCCCAACCATCCCCCGCACATGCGGCTCCATGAACGCCACGATATCGTCCTGCGCCGCTTCGGTCGGGTGGATGCCGTCGTCCATCAGCATGCCGGGTTCCTGAAACAGGTCTTCGAGGAAGAACGGGATGAGCTCGATGCCGTAGCGCTCGGCCAGTTCCGGGTAGACGGCCTCGAAACGCTCGATGTAGGTCGGGCCCAGGTTGGGCGGCAGCCGGATCTGCATCAGCGCGACCTCGGCGCCGGCGGCCTGGCCGCGCTCGATGACGTTCGCCAGGTTGCGCTCCAGCGCGGCCGGCGGCAGGCCGCGCAGGCCGTCGTTGCCGCCCAGGATGACGATCAGCACTTGCGGCTGGTGGGCCGCCAGCAGACCATCGATGCGCGAAGCCGCACCGGCCGACGTGTCGCCGGAGATGGCGCCGTCGATCACCTCGTGGCGCTCGCCCAGGCGCGCGTCCAGCCGGTGCACCCAGCCGGCTTCACGCGGCATGCCATAGGCATCGGACAAACTGTCGCCCAGAATCACGATACGCTCTGCCTGGGCGGCACCCGCCGCCAGGCCGGCCGCGCACAGCGCCAGGGCGAACAGGACGAAACGAATCGGGAGTCCCGAAAACTTCATGAGCAAATCATCTCCGAATGCAGTGGATGCCGACAGCGCCGAACCGCTTGTCGCGCGCCACGTCAGTTACGCGGTGGACGCGCCGGGCGGCCGGCTCGAGATCGTCAAAGATATCAGCCTGAAGCTGAACGCAGGGCAAACGCTGGCCATCGTCGGCGCCTCCGGGTCGGGCAAGACCACCCTGCTCGGGCTGCTGGCCGGGCTCGAGACCCCGACGGCCGGCGAGATCCTGCTGGCCGGCCACAATCTCGGCGAACTCGACGAGGACGGCCGCGCCCGGCTGCGGCGCGCGCGGGTCGGCTTCGTGTTCCAGTCGTTTCACCTGCTGCCCAGCCTGACCGCGCTGGAGAACGTGATGCTGGCGCTGGAGATCGGGCGCGCCGACAATCCGCGCCGACGCGCGCTCGACGCGCTGGACCAGGTCGGGCTGAAGCACCGGCTGGACCATTACCCGCGCCAGCTTTCCGGCGGCGAGCAGCAGCGCGTGGCGATCGCGCGTGCATTCGCCGGCAACCCCGACATCCTGTTCGCCGACGAACCCACCGGCAACCTGGACCGCACCACCGGCGACGCGGTCGCCGACCTTCTGTTCGACCTCAACCGCTCTCGTGATGACAAGCGTGCCACCGCGCTGGTGCTGGTCACCCACGACCCGCGCCTGGCCGAGCGCTGCGCCAATATCGCGACCATGGACGACGGTTACCTGAAATCGGCCGACGCCGGCGATGAACCCGGCCCCGCCCCGGCCCGCGCTGCAGGCGGCGCGTCGGCATGAACAGCGCCGCGCTTTCGGGCCGGCTGCTGCTGCGCCAGGGCCGCTCCGGCGCGCTGTGGATGCTGATCGCCGGGCTGGCCGTGGCCACCGCCGCGCTGGCCGCGGTCAGCCTGTTCACCGACCGGGTCGGCCGCGCGCTGGAGCGCCAGGCCGGCGAGATACTGGCCGCCGACGTCGTGGTCAGCGATCGCAAGCCCCTGCCCGAGGAAATCGCGGCGCGCGCCGACGAACTGGGGCTGGCGACCAGCGAAATGATCACGCTTTCGACGGTGCTGTTTTCCGACCAGGAGAGCGCGCTGTTCGACGTCAAGGCGGTCAGCGAAGGCTACCCGCTGCGCGGCGCGCTCAAGGTGGCCGACGCGCTGGACGAGCCCGACCGCAGCACCGACGGGATCCCCGCGCCGGGCACGGCCTGGATCGCCCCCAGCGGGCTCCGATCTCTGGATATCGAACCCGGCGACTCGGTGATCCTGGGCGAGCGCGAGCTCGAAATCCGGCGCATTCTCACCTACGAACCCGACCAGGGCGGCGGGCCGTTCCAGCTCTCGCCGCGGCTGCTGGTCAACCTGGCCGACCTGTCGGGCTCCAGCCTGCTCGGGGCCGGCTCGCGCGCCCGCTACCGGCTGCTTGCGGCCGGCGACGAGCGCGCCGTGAACCGCTTCAGGGCGCGCACCGCGCCGGAACTGTCCGGCCGCCAGCGGCTGGAGACCGCCGGCGAGGCGCAGGCGCAGACCGACGAGGCGCTGGAGCAGGCGCGCCGCTTCCTGGCCGTGGCCGCGTTCACCGCCGTGATCCTGGCCGCGGTCGCGGTACTGCTGTCGGCGACACGATTTTCGCGCGCCCAGCGCGACCTGATCGCGATCCTCAAGGCGTTCGGCGCCGAGAGCGGCGAAGTCATGCGCGCCATCGCGCTGCTGCTGCTGTGGCTGGTGCTGTTCGCCACCGTCGTCGGCGGCATCGCCGGCGTGGCCGGGCAGGCCCTGATCGCGCAGATCCTGGGCACGCAGATGATCTCAGAGCTGCCCGGCATGCGCCTGCAGCCGCTGGTCGGCAGCGCGGTGTTCACGCTGCTGCTGGCGGTGGGCTTCGCGCTGCCGCCGCTGCTGTCGCTGAAACGGGTGCCGCCGATGCGCATCCTCAACCGCTCGCTGGACGTGCCCGCCGCGCGCGAGCGCATCATCTGGCTGGTGCCCATCCTGGCCGCGCTGGCGATCCCGGTCTACGAGCTCGGCGACGTCAAGCTGGCCGTGCTGATGCTCGGCGGCAGCGCGCTGCTGGCCGGCCTGCTGGCGCTGTCGGCCTGGGGCGCGATGGTGCTCACGCGCGCGCTGTCGGCCCGCGCCAGCGGCGCCTGGCGCTTCGGTCTGGCGGGCCTGAGCCGCCGCCGCGGCGCCAGCATCGTGCAGATCACGGCGCTCGGGCTGGGGCTGATGGCCTTGCTGCTGCTGATGGTGGTGCGCGGCGAGCTGATCGGCCAGTGGCGCGACAGCCTGCCGGCCGACACCCCGGACCACTTCATGGTCAACATTCAGCCCGACCAGTACGACCGGGTGCGCGCCACGCTGGAAGACCTCGGCGCGCAGAAGCTGCAGATCCGGCCCATGGCCAACGCCCAGCTCACCGGGATAAGCGGCGACGCGCCGCCGGAGGGCGGCTTCACCGGCCAGGTCAACCTGTCCTGGACCGACACGCTGCCGCCGGCCAACGAGGTCATCGAAGGCGAGTTCTGGGAGTCCGGCGAGCGCGGCGAGATCTCGGTCGCGCGGCGCTGGGCCGAGCGCGTCGGCGTGGCCGTCGGCGACCGGATGACCTTCGACAGCGGCGGGCGCGAGTTCAGCGCCGAGATCAGCAACATCCGCGACGTCGAATGGAACTCGTTCAACGTCAACTTCTTCCTGCTGCTCACGCCCGAGGCCGGCGAGTTCCTGCCGCACCAGTTCGTCGCCAGCTTCTATCTGCCGCCCGAAGGCCTCGGCGCCCTGGACGACCTGGCCCGCTCGCTGCCCAACGCCAGCGTGCTCGACGTCGGCGCGCTGATCGAGCGGGTATTCGAAATCATCCGCCAGGTCAGCCAGGCCGCGCAGGTGGTGTTCGCGTTCACGCTCATCGCCGGGCTGGTGGTGCTGCTGGCGGCGCTGGAAGCGACCCGCGACCAGCGCCGCTCGGAAGCCGCGCTGATCCGCACGCTGGGCGCCGACAACGCCACCGTGCGCAACGGGCTGCTGATCGAATACGCCATCATGGCCGCGATCGCCGCGGCGCTGGCCACGCTCGGCGCCGCGGTCACCGGCTGGATCATGGCCGACGAACTGTTCGGCTTCGACTACCGCCCCGGCATCGCGCTGTTCGCCCTGGGCTTCACCGCCTCGGCGCTGCTCGTCGTCGGCGCCGGCTGGCTGGGCAACCGCAGCGTGCTGTCCACCCCGCCGGTGCGGATTCTCCGGGCGGGGTAAAGCGTCGGCGACGCCGCGCCGACCTACGCCAAGCCCAACCCTGCGCCAACGCCGTAGGTCGGGGCGCCGTCCCCGACGCACCTCGATCCCGGCACCACACCAATGCCGTAGGTCGGGGCGCCGTCCCCGACGCGAGCCTGTGGGAGCGCTATCCGACCGCGACCAAGCACCTCGATCCCGG
>JAGXKW010000110.1 GCA_018334995.1 Wenzhouxiangellaceae bacterium | reverse complement strand
GATCGCCCCTTTGTACAGCGCGATGCCCGCTTCGAGACAGGCCGGCGTGTGGCCGCCGACGACCTTCGGGATCGTGCGCGTCTCGAACTGCTTATTGCCCGGATCCTCGCGTTCGGGGGAATAGACAAGGAAGATATCTTCGCCGACTGCGAGCCCCTGCGCCTCGATCGGCGGCAGCAGTTCCTCTTCCGTGGTGCCGGGATAGGTCGTACTTTCCAGGGAAACCACCTGGCCTTTCCGCAGGTGCGGCGCGAGCTGTTCGATGGTGCCGATGACGAAGCTCAAATCCGGCTCGCGGTAGCGGTCCAGCGGCGTCGGCACGCAGATGATGACGGCGTCGGCCTCGCCGATCCGCGTCGGGTCGACAGTGGCCTCCGCGCCATTCTCGACAGCCCGCGTGACGCGTTCGGATTCGAACTGCGCAATGTAGCTCCGCCCGGCGTTGAGCTGCTCGACCTTGTTCGGATCGACATCGAACCCCAGCGCCCGGTAGCCGGCCTCGCTGTAGCGAAGCAGCAGCGGCAGCCCGACGTAGCCGAGGCCCACGATTCCGATCTTCGATTCGCGGTTGCGCAGGCGGTCGAGCAACGCGGGATCGGGGTGACTCATTCGTGGCGCCGGAATTGGATTGGGGTCATTTTACGGGGTGGGGGCGCGGAGCGCGCGATTTTCAGTTTGCAGATTTGAGTTTTCAAAGGGTGGGCGGGCGCTTCGCGCCGGTTTCCGGTTTCAGGAAAATCAGAAGCTCAAGCGTTGTTGGTTATTGGTTGTTGTGGGAGGCCCATCCTGGGCCGATAGAAAGAACTGATCGGGGCTGGAAGCCCCTCCCACAGGATAGAGCCTCGGGGCTGGAAGCCCCTCCCACAGGATGGCGCCTCGGGGCTGGAAGCCCCTCCCACAGGAGCCGGCCGTGCCGGCGAAGGATTGCGCGCACACCTTTCCGGCATCCCTTTTGCCTGCAGGGCTGGCTCCTGCATACGTGTAGATGGTTCGGGTGGCGCTACCGGTCGCAGGGCAGGACGAGTTCTTCGGCCGGGTCGCGGAGGTTGTATCTGCTGGCCATGGCCGCGCCGTAGGCGCCGGTGTTGGCGATGAGGATGAGGTCGCCTTCGCGGCATTCGGGCAGCAGGCGGTCGAGGCCGAGGATGTCGCCGGTTTCGCAGATCGGGCCGACGACGTTGTAGACCTGGTCGCCGGGCTGGTCGAGCCGGGTCAGGTTGACGATTTCGTGCCATGCGCCATACAGCGCCGGGCGGATCAGCGAGTTCATGCCGGTGGCGATGCCGACGTAGCGCATGTCGCCCTTGCCCTTGACCTGGGTGACCCGCGCGACCAGCACGCCGGCCTGGGAGACCAGGAACCGGCCCGGTTCCAGCCAGATCTTCACCGGCCGCACGAGTCTGGTCTTCAGCCCGGCGATGCCGGCCTCCAATGCCGCGAGATCGAGCGGCAGGTCGGTTTCGCGATCGGGCACGCCCAGGCCGCCGCCCAGGTCGATGACTTCGACGTCGGGCAGTTCGCGCGCGGCCTCGCCCAGGGTCTCCAGCGTGCGGTGCCAGTTGTCCGGGTGCATGATTCCCGAGCCGGTGTGGGCGTGCAGGCCGGTGATCGAGACGTCGTGGGCCCTGGCCAGCTTCGCGACGCGTTCGAGCTCGCCCAGCGGCACGCCGAACTTGGCGTTGGAGCCGGCCGTGCGCACCATCTTGTGGTGGCCCAGGCCCGAGCCCGGGTCCAGCCGCAGGAAGACCGACTGGCCGGCGAAGTCGGCGCCCCAGTGCTCGAGGATCCACGGGTTGTCGATCGTCACCTGCAGGCCCATCTCGAGCGCTTCGATGTACTCGGCGCGCGGGCCGAAGTTGGGGGTGAACAGCAGGTCGGCCGGGCGCAGCCCGTCCACGCTGGCCAGCGCGTGCCGGGCCTCGGCGAGCGATACGCATTCGATGCCCAGGCCGTTGGCGCAGGCGGTGCGCAGGATGTCGGCGTGCGGGTTGGCCTTCATCGAATACAGCACCCGGTCGACGGCCGGCAGCTCCACCATGCGCCGGGCGGCGTCTTGTATCGAGGCCAGGTCGTAGACGTAGGCGGCGTCGCGGCCCTGGAGTGTCTCGATCAGCCGTTCGCGCCGGATCCGCCACCAGGCCGGCGTGGCCTCGGCCTCCTCGGCGCGCCGGAACAGCGCCTCCCAGCTCGGCCCGAATACCGCGTCGCCGCCGACCCCGCCGGGGATGATCTGCTGGTGCAACTGCTGGACCAGCCGGTCGGCGTGGCGGGCTTCGACGACGAAGGTCAGGTTCAGGTCGTTGGCCGCCTGGCTGACCTGGAAGATGCGGCGCTGCTCGAACACCTCCAGCGCCGGGCCCAGTCGGTGCAGGATGGTGCGAATCCCCAGCCCGACCAGGCTCACGGTGGCGCAGTCGGTGTTGATGTCGACCTGCGCGAAGCGTCCGAGGTCGGCGGCCAGCCGGTCCAGCGTGGCATCGTCGGCCAGGTTGGCGCCCGGGTCCAGGGTCAGCGTGACGTTGGATTCGGACGTCGAGACCAGGTCCACCGACAGCCCGTGGTCGCGGAACACGCCGAAGATGTCGGCCATGAAACCGACCTGCTGCCACATGTCGATGCCTTCGAGCGCGACCAGCGTGATGTTCTTGCGCGCGACGATCGCCTTGACCTGCGCGCCGTGTTCGTGCGCCTCGGGCGTGATCTTCGTGCCCTCGATTTCCGGGCGCGCGGTCTGGCGCAGCCAAAGGGGAATGCGATGCTTCTTCAGCGGCAGCAGCGCGCGCGGGTGCAGCGCCCGGGCGCCCATGGCGGCCAGCTCCAGCGCCTCGCGGTAGCTGATCGCGCGCAGCAGGCGCGCGGCCGGCGTGCGCCGCGGGTCGGCCGAGAACAGGCCCGGGACGTCGGAGAAGATCTCGACCCGGTCGGCGTCGAGCAGCGTGCCGATCAGCGCGGCCGAGATGTCGGAGCCGCCGCGGCCCAGCAGCGCGGTGTCGCCGGCCGGGTCGCGCGCGATGAAGCCCGGCGCGATGAACAGCCGCCCGCGTCGGGCCAGCCGTTGCTGCATTTCCGGCGAAGGGCGGGTGTCGCATTCGGCCGACAGCCGGGAGGCGCGCTGCGATCGGCGCGGGTTGTCGGTGGTCACCAGCAGCTCGCGGCTGTCCAGCCACTGGCAGTCCAGGCCCTGGCCGCACAGAATGTGCTCGCCCAGCCGGCTGGACAGCAGCTCGCCGAAGGCCAGCACCTCGGCCCATGGCCCGGGTGCGGGTTCGCGTTCAGGCCCGGCGGCGTGGACGCGCTCGAGCGCTGCGTGCAGTTGTTCGAAGAGCGGCGCGAGCACCCCGGCGTCGGCGTCCACCGACGCGGCCAGCACGGCATGACGACGGCGCACCTCGGCCAGCGTGGCGTCGGGATCGAAATCGGCCGGCGCCTGCAGGCAGCCTTCGAGCAGGTCGGTGATGCCGGCGATGGCCGAAACCACCACCACCGCATTGCCGCCGCCGGCCAGCACGTTCGATGCCTCGGCCCCGATCCGCGCCCAGTTGTCGCCGTCGGCCACCGAGCTCCCGCCGAATTTCATCACCCGCCAGGCCGGGTGGGACGGATTCGAAGGGGGCGGGGTAGAGGACATGGCTGGATCGATGGTTCCGGGTTGGGCTCATTATCGGGGATTGACGCGCGCCGCGCGCGCCGGGTTACGGGTCGGCGCTTCGCGATGGTTTTAAGTGTTGGGTTATTGGTTGTTGTGGGAGGCCCATCCTGGGCCGATAAAAAGATCTGATCGGGGCTGGAAGCCCCTCCTACAGAAGAGCGCGGTTTCGGGGTTCGGGTTTCCGGTTTCCGGAAATTCAAGGACTTCGCGAGCGCAGCCCGCTCCCACACCGGTAGCCTGCTTGGGTGGCAAAAGTTGTTGTGGGAGGTGCATCTTGCACCGATGGAGCGATCTGTTCGGGCCTGGAAGGCCCTCCTACAGCTTTTAAGGCATCTAGGGGCTGGAAGGCCCTCCTACAGGATAGGGCCTCGGGGCTGGAAGCCCCTCCCACAGGAGCCGGCGGTGCCGGCGAAGGATTGCGCGCACACCTTTCCGGCATCCCTTTCGCCTGCAGTGCTGGCTCCTGCATCAATCGGTCGGGTTGGTCGTTTGGTCGCTTGGTCGTTTCGAGCCAACGAGTGCCGGATCCG
>JAGXKW010000048.1 GCA_018334995.1 Wenzhouxiangellaceae bacterium | reverse complement strand
GGGGACCAAGAAGAAGGCCTCCAAGAAGAAGGCCTCCAAGAAGAAGGCCTCCAAGAAGAAGGCTTCCAAGAAGAAGGCTTCCAAGAAGAAGGCCTCCAAGAAGAAGGCCTCCAAGAAGAAGGCCTCCAAGAAGAAGGCTTCCAAGAAGAAGGCTTCCAAGAAGAAGGCTTCCAAGAAGAAGGCTTCCAAGAAGAAGGCTTCCAAGAAGAAGGCTTCGCGCAAGGCCGCGGGCGGTTCCCCATGGCAACGCCTGGCAGTCGCCGCTGAGCAAATGCGCCAGGCGGCACTCGAACTCGCCGAACGGGAAGCGGGCGAAGGCCGCAAGGCAATCGATGACTTTGTCGGCGCCACGCGCGCAAAATTGAACGATATCGAGTCCATGGCCGAGCGCGGGATCGAGCGGTTGACCGGCAGATAGGCGCTTCGTGCGCCGATGACGGAGCCGACTGACTATATCGAACGGTTTCTGGATGCCGCCTGGGCGGCGGACGGCCTCGCTGATCACACGCTGGCTGCATACCGAAATGACCTGACCGGATTCGTCCGGTCAGGTCTTTTTGTGCCCGTGCGGTCGGGTGAAGCGGCCTGCGAAATCGATTCGGCGCGGCTTCCGGCACTGCTGGCCGAAAGAATCCGCGGCGGCGCCAGCGTCTCGACGATCCGAAGACAATTCAGCGCGCTTCGCCGTTTCTGCGCCTGGCTCCGATTGCAGGGTCTGCTGTCCGACGATCCGCTTGCCGCGCTGGAGCCGCCCCGCATGCCGCGGCGGTTGCCCGGCGTGCTGGCCGAAGCCCAGGTCGAAGCGCTCCTGTCTGCTCCGGACGTCGACACGGCGCTGGGATTGAGAGACCGGGCGATCCTCGAGGTGCTGTATGCGGCCGGTGTTCGCGTCAGCGAATTGACCGCCATGGAACTGCCCGCGGTGAACCTGCGCCAGGGCCTGATCCGGGTGACCGGCAAGGGCGGACGGGATCGGCTGGTTCCGCTCGGCGAGCAAGCGGTCGAATGGCTCTCGCGCTGGTGCGAGGGACCTCGTCATGCCTGGCTTGGTACGCCGGTCAGCGACGCATTGTTCATCAGCCGTCGAGGATCCCGGCTGACCCGCCAGGCCGTCTGGCACCGGCTCAGGCGGCATGCGCTTGCCGCCGGCGTCGCCGACCCGGTATCGCCGCACAAGCTCAGGCACTCGTTCGCCACACATTTGATGAACCACGGCGCGGACCTGCGGGTGGTGCAATTGCTGCTCGGCCATGCCGATCTTGCGACGACCCAGTTGTATACGCATGTCGCCAGCGCGCGGCTCAAGAGCGTGCATCGGCAACATCACCCCCGGGGTTGATGCCTCAACGGCAAGGACGCGGGACATGCGATTTCAGGCGGAGCGGGAACTAATTCCCGTCGCCCGTTTCAAAACCGCCGCAGCCTGACGTTGTGAACTTCGCAGGTCCAGCGGCTACAATCAGCGCCCACGGGCGCGCCAAACTCAATACGGAGATCCCGATAGTGAATCGCATTCTGCCAATTGTTTCGATGCTGATAATGCTTCTGCCGCTGTCCGCGCAGGGGCAGGACTACGAAGCCGTACGGGACCGCCTGAGCACCTTGGTCAACGGCGAAACCGAAATCAGCATCGCCGAGTCCCCGCTGCCGGGAATTCTCCAGGTGCGGCTGGGCTCTGACATTGTTTACGTCACCGATGATGGACGCTATCTGTTGCAGGGCCGTGTACTCGACCTGGATACGCGCCAGGACATTACCGATCAGGCCAGGAGCCAGATCCGGCGCGAACTGGTCCAGGAAATCGACCACGACGAGCTGATTTCCTACGGGGCCGAGGATTCCGAATACGAAGTCATCGTGTTTACCGACGTAGATTGCGGCTACTGCCGTCGACTGCACCAGCAGGTGGAGGACTACAACGACGCCGGAATCCGAATCAGCTACGCTGCGTTTCCGCGCGCCGGAGTGGGTTCGGACACGTTTACAAAGATGACTTCGGTGTGGTGCGCCGACGACCAGCAGGCGGCGATGGACCTGGCCAAGGGCGGCGGGACCCCGGAGCCGCTGGATTGCGACACGGCGGTAAGCGAACTGTATGAAATGGGACAAGCGGTAGGCGTGACCGGCACGCCGGCGCTGGTCACCCCGAACGGCGACCTGATCCCCGGCTACGTGCCGCCCGACGACCTGCGCGTGCGCCTGGAACAGTTGGCGGCTTCCGGCAGCGCTCAATAGCGTTGCGCCGTCTGCGGCCGGCGCGGCGCGCGAAAAGCCCACGCCGGATGCCCGGCTGCAGCCCTACTCCGCAGCTTCGGCGCGGGCGCAAATAGCGCGGCGTTGGACGCCTGCCGGGTCCGCAATAATCCGAGCGGATGCGGCCGTGGCCGGTATACTTGCGCCACTGTCGCAGCCACGGCCTTTGTTACCCCAATGCAATTCCTCCTCGGACAGGACGGGCTTCCCGCTTTCCAGGTGCAGCGAATCGCCGACGCGCTGGGCCGGTCGCTGGGCCGGCCGGTCCGCGTAAGCGCCACCGAATTCTTTCTGCTTGACGCCGGTCCGCTGACGCGCGACGCCGAAGCCCGCCTGCACCAGCTCCTGCATGCAAGTTCGATCGAACGGGCCGGAGAGCCGTCGTTCCTGGTCGTGCCGCGCAGGGGCACGACCAGCGCCTGGGCGAGCAAGGCCGCCGACATCCTGCTGCGCTGTGGCTTCGACCAGGTCCGACGAATCGAACGCGGCCTGTGGTTCCGGCTCGACGGTATCGATGCGCAAGCGCTGGACTCCGATCATCTGGACCTGCTGCATGACCGCATGACCGAATCGGTGGTCGACGACCTCGAGGCGCTGCAGTCGTGGTTCGATCCGGCGCCTGTCGGCGGACTTCGCGAGATCGAGCTGGGGCGATCACCGCTGGATGCCCTTGACGTTGCGAACCGCGAACTCGGGCTGGCGCTCAACGACGAAGAGATCCGCTACCTGGCCGAGGTCTATCGGGGCCTGGAACGGAATCCCACCGACGCCGAACTGATGATGTTCGCTCAGGCCAATTCCGAACACTGCCGGCACAAGATCTTCAATGCGCAGTGGCGCGTCGACGGCCGGCCCGCCGAACAAAGCCTGTTCGGCATGGTCCGCGCCACCCACGCCGCCACGCCGGACGGCGTGATTACCGCCTATGACGACAATGCCGCGGTCATGCACGGTGATGCGGCCACGCTTTTCCGCGCGCCGATCGAATCGCCGGCCTGGATCGAACAGCCGGCAACGCTGCATATCCAGATCAAGGTCGAAACGCACAATCATCCGACCGCGATTTCGCCGGACCCCGGGGCCGCGACGGGTTCGGGCGGCGAAATCCGCGACGAAGCCGCGACCGGACGCGGCGGCCGGCCCGTCGCCGGTCTGACCGGTTTCGCGGTCGGCGACCTGCGCATTCCGGACCACGCCATGGCGTGGGAAGCCGCGCCGCTGCCGCCGGGCCGGATCGCCGAGCCGCTGGAAATCATGCTGGAGGGGCCGATCGGCGCGGCGCGTTTCAACAACGAATTCGGCCGTCCCAACCTGCTGGGCTATTTCCGGACCTTCAGCCAGCGCGTCGACGATCGGCTCTGGGGCTATTTCAAGCCGATCATGCTGGCCGGCGGGTCCGGCGCCATCGCCGAGGGCCAGACCGAAAAGCAACCGCTGCAGCCCGGCTACCGCGTCATCGTGCTGGGCGGGCCCTCGATGATGATCGGGCTTGGCGGCGGGGCGGCCTCCAGCCTGCATTCCGGGCAATCTTCCGAGCAGCTCGACTATGCCTCGGTGCAGCGCGCCAACCCGGAAATGCAGCGCCGCGCGCAGGAGGTCATCGACCAGTGCTGGACGCTGGGCGAGGCCAACCCGATCGCATCCATCCACGATGTCGGGGCCGGCGGGCTGTCGAACGCCATCCCCGAACTGCTGCACGACGGCGGCGTCGGCGGTCGGTTGCAGCTTCGCGCAATTCCCACCGCCGACGACTCCATGTCGCCGATGGCGATCTGGTGCAACGAGTCCCAGGAACGCTACGTGCTCGCCGTCTCCGAGGCCGGCCGCGAGGTGCTGGCCGAAATCTGTCGCCGCGAGCGCTGTCCGATGGCCGACCTGGGTCCGGCCACGCGCGATCACCGGCTGGAGGTTGCCGACGAACGCACCGGCCGCGCCCCGGTGGATCTTGACCTGGACGTCCTGCTCGGCAAGACGCCGCGACTGCAGATCCAGGCCACCAGCGCCGCACCGGAACTGGTGGACGAAGGACTCGCCGGCATCGAACTGGACGCGGCCGTCGACCGGACCCTGCAAGTGCCCGCGGTCGGCAGCAAGCAGTTTCTGATCACCATCGGCGACCGCACCGTGGGGGGCTTGAGCGCGCGCGACCAGATGGTGGGTCCGTGGCAGGTGCCGGTTGCCGATTGCGCGATCACGCTCGGCGATTACCGGCATTACACGGGCACCGCCATGGCGGTCGGCGAGCGCACGCCGCTGGCGGTCTGGAATGCGCCGGCTTCGGGGCGAATGGCCGTGGCCGAGGCGCTGCTCAATCTCGCCGGTACCGTGGTGGCCGGACGCAGCCGGATCAAGCTTTCGGCCAACTGGATGGCGGCCGCCGGCGCGCCCGGCCAGGACGCCGCGCTGCGTGCCACGGTCGAAGCCGTCACCGGTGATTTCTGCCGCACGCTTTCGCTGTCCATTCCGGTCGGCAAGGATTCGCTGTCCATGCAGACCCGCTGGCAGGCCGACGGCGAGGCGCTGAGCATGACCGCGCCGGTTTCGCTGAACGTGACCGCATTTGCCCCGGTGCCCGACGTGCGGCGCTCGATCACCCCCGAGCTCGTCACCGACTGCGGCGCGACCGAGCTCCTGTTGCTGGCGCCGCCCTCGCAGCGCATGGGCGGCGGCGCGCTGGCCATGGCCTTCGGCCGGGCGCTCGGCGAGGTGCCGGACGTCGACCGGCCGGCACAGCTGGCGAGCCTGTTCGACACGGTCCAGCAACTGGTCTCCGACGGCCGGCTGCTGGCGCTGCACGACCGCTCCGACGGCGGACTGATCACCACGGTGCTCGAAATGGCGCTGGCCGGTCACACCGGCGTCGCGCTGCAGCTGCCGGCGGCTGCCGACCCGCTGCGCTTTCTGTTCAACGAAGAGCTGGGGCTGGTGGCGCAGTGCCGCTCGGACCGGATCGAATCGGTGGTCTCGTTCCTGGCCGGGGCCGGGCTGGGCGATTGGATCACGCGCATCGGAACGGTCGAACAAGGCGATGCGCTGCGCGTCGAACAGGCCGGCGCCTGCCTGTGGCGGCGCAGGCTGCCCGAACTGAATCGCTTGTGGGCGGCCACCAGCTACCGAATGCAGCGTCTGCGCGACCATCCCGACTGCGCCGATGAGGAATACGCCGCGCTCGCCGACTGGGATCGCCCGGGCCTGGCGCCGGTGGTGACGTTCGAGCGCGGTGCACCGGCGGTCACCGGTCGGGCGCGGCCGCAAGTGGCGATCCTGCGCGAACAGGGCGTCAACGGCCAGCGCGAAATGGCGATGGCATTCCACATGGCCGGGTTCGAGGCCGTCGACGTGCACATGAGCGACCTGGAGCAGGATCGGCGGCGGCTCGCCGGATTCCGGGGCCTGGCCGTGTGCGGCGGATTTTCGTTCGGCGACGTGCTCGGCGCCGGTCGGGGCTGGGCGCGGTCGGTCCTGTTCAACGAATCCATTCGCGAACAGTTCCGCCGGTTCTTCGAAGATTCGGACACCTTTGCGCTGGGCGTTTGCAACGGCTGCCAGGTGCTGTCGTCGATGACCGGCATCATTCCCGGCACCGCGCACTGGCCGCGTTTCGTGCACAACCGCTCGCGCCAGTTCGAGGCCCGGCTGAGCCTGGTCGAAATCGTCGACTCGCCCTCGATCATGCTGCGCGGCATGGCCGGCGCCCGACTGCCGGTGGCCACCGCGCACGGCGAGGGGCGGGCGGAATTCCACGCCGGGGCCGATCTGCGGCGGGCGCCGGTCGCGCTGCGCTACGTCGACGCCGCCGGCGCGCCGGCATGCCGCTATCCGGACAACCCGAACGGTTCGCCGGAGGGCGTGACCGGATTGTGCAGCGACGACGGGCGCGTTACGATCCTGATGCCGCATCCCGAGCGCCTGCTGCGCGCGGTGAACTACTCCTGGGCGCCGGCCCACTGGGTCGACGAGTGGGGCGACTGGTCGCCCTGGATGCGCATGTTCGAAAACGCGCGTGCCTGGGTGGATTGAAGCCGGGCCGTTTCGAGGTCAGGGGAGCTTGATGAGCGACGAGCAAGTCGAATCGACGCAAAAGGACGACGGCCGCGACGACGAGCGGGACGGCAACCCGGTCAAGGAAATGTTCCTGCTGGCGGCGCTGTACCTGCCGCTGGGTTTCTTTTTGTGGTTCTCGTTCGGCAGCGCGCTGATGTGGTTGCCTGGCCGGATGCTCGAGCTGGCGCTGACGGGATTGTTTCCGGAGCTGTTCGAGCGCGTGGTGCAGTTCGGGCGTGAATTCGAGATCCAGACCGCGATCCGAATGGAGCAGATGGTCGACGGGAGGATCGCGCTCCTGAACCTCCCGGCGCGCGATTCGGGCGCGAATCCGATGATCTACGCCTGGGGGATGGCGCTGCTGTTCGGCCTGATCATGGCCACGCCCATGTCGGCCGGAAGGCGTGCGCTTCAACTCGCGGTTTCCTACCTGGTGGTCTCGCTGGTGGCGGTGTGGGGTTTATTCTGGGAAGTCTGGGTCGACCTGGCATTCAACATCGGTGCAGAAGGTGTGCGGGCGGTGGCCGAAGCGGGGCTGTCGCCGACGCTGATCGCGCTGTGTTACCAGCTCGGCTACCTGATGCTGCCGGCGGTCGTGCCGCTGGCCACCTGGATCCTGATGAACCGCCCTTTCCTGGAGCGCGTCGCCTTCGATCACCGCCGTCGCTGAACCTGTGCCGCAGCGCGGTGTCGATATCTCCGGCCGGCGCGTATGGCCGCATTCCCTATAATCGAGTGACTGAAACCGGATCTGCCCGATGGAAACCGAAGCGATTACCGCCACCGACGAGACCGACCTGCTGCCGCAGGTGAGCGATCATCTCGAAGACCGCGCCGCGGAACTGTGCAAGCTGATGGTCGACGAGGGCAGGCTCCGGCGCGAAGACCTGCACCGGGCGCGTGCCTATCGCGAACAGCACGGCGGGAACCTGCTGACGCTGCTGGTCCGGCTCGGACTGGTGTCCGAACGCGACCTGGCGGTGGCCCAGTCCGAGCTGCTCGAGATCCCGCTGTGCATGGACAAGGATTTCCCGGAGGACGCGCCGAGCGTGGATTCGGTCTCGGTGCGTTTCATGCAGCAGCAGCACCTGGTGCCGATTCGCGTCGACGACGATGCGCTCGAAGTGGTCATGGCCGACCCGCAGAATCCGGCGATGCTCAAGGCACTGAAGATGGCCACCGGACTGGAAGTGCGGCCGCTGGTGGGTATCGCCTCGGAAATCGACAACACCATCGAACGCTTCTTCGGCGGCGGCCGCAGCGCCATGGGCCAGATCGCCGAGGGGCTCGGCGGCGAAGAAGAGAGCGAGGACGAGGAGAACGTCGAGCACCTGCGCGACCTCGCCTCGGAGGCGCCGGTCATCCGGCTGGTCAACCTGATCATGCAGCGCGCGGTCGAGGCCCGGGCCTCCGATATCCACATCGAACCGTTCGAGAACCGGCTCAAGGTGCGCTACCGCGTCGACGGCGTCCTGCAGGAAGTCGAGGCACCGCCGGCGCGCTCGACCGCCGCGGTGATCTCGCGCGTCAAGATCATGGCCAAGCTCAATATCGCCGAGCGCCGGCTGCCGCAGGACGGGCGCATCATGCACCGTGTCCAGGGCAAGGAGCTGGATCTGCGCGTATCCACGGTGCCCACCTCGCACGGCGAGAGCGTGGTCATGCGAATCCTCGATCGCGAGGCGGTCACGCTGGATTTCGACGCGCTGGGTTTCGCCGAAGATACCCGCGATGCCTTCATCCATGCGCTGGAAATGCCGCACGGCATCATTCTGGTCACCGGTCCGACCGGCTCGGGCAAGACGACCACGCTGTACACCGCGCTGTCCCAGCTCAATTCGCCGGAGCGCAAGATCATCACGGTCGAGGATCCGGTCGAATACCAGCTCGAGGGCATCAACCAGATCCAGGCCAAGTCGTCGATCGGCCTTAACTTCGCCGCCGCGCTGCGCGCCATCGTGCGCCAGGACCCGGACGTGATCATGATCGGCGAGATGCGCGACCTGGAAACGGCCAAGATCGCGATCCAGTCGGCGCTGACCGGGCACCTGGTGCTGTCCACGCTGCATACCAACGACGCCGCCGGCGGCGTGACCCGAATGCTGGACATGGGCGTGGAGGACTATCTGCTGACCTCGACGGTCAATGCCATCATGGCCCAGCGCCTGGTACGCCGGCTGGACCCGGAAACCCGCGAGCCGTTCGAGGTGCTGCCCGAAATGGTCAAGGAGCTGGGCCTGCGCGAGCTGACCGACGCCGACCCGATCACACTGTATCGGCCGGGCACTTCGGAGGCCAGTCCGACCGGCTACAAGGGCCGCTCCAGCATCGTCGAGCTTTTGGCCATGTCCGATGAACTGCGGCGCATGGTCATGCGCCAGGCGACCGCCGGCGAGCTCGAGCGCCAGGCCCGGGCCGAGGGCATGCGCACCATGTACCAGGACGGCATGCGCAAGGCCCTGCTGGGGGTCACCAGCGCCGAGGAAGTCCTGCGCGTGACTCAGGAAGCCTGATGGCGCTCTTTACCTACAAGGCGGTCACGCCGGCCGGCGAGACGCTGACCGGCGAGATGGAAGCGCCGAGTGCCGACCTGGTCGTCGCGCACATCCAGGAAACCGGCAACATCCCGGTCCAGGCCAGGGAGGTTTCGTCGGGATTTCGCCTGGAAACGCTTTTCCGCGGCCGCCAGGGTCTGACCCAGCGCGAGGTCGGCGACATCACCGGCCAGCTGGCCACCCTGCTGGGCGCCGGGCTGCCGCTGGACCGTTCGCTGGGCATCCTGGTCGAGCTGGCCGAGAACGAGCGCGTCGAAAAGACCTTGTCGAAGGTCCGCGATCGGGTGCGCGAGGGCATCGCGCTGTCCGAGGCGCTGGAAGAGCGCCAGGGCAACTTTTCGCGCTTCTACATCAACATGGTGCGGGCCGGCGAGATGGGCGGGGCGCTGGACCAGACCCTGTCGCGCATGTCGGAATACCTGGAGCGCGCAAAGGAGCTCAAGGACGGCGTGGTCTCGGCGCTGATCTACCCGGCGCTGCTGGTGATCCTGGCGATCGCCTCGCTGATGCTTCTGATGGTCTACGTGATTCCGCAGTTCACGCCGATGTTCGAGGACTTCGGCGGCGAGCTGCCGTGGCTCACGCGGGTGGTGATCCTGGTCGGCGACGTGCTGAAGAACTTCTGGTGGGGCCTGATCGGCATCGTGGTGCTGTTTGCGCTGTGGTTCCGCGGCCAGATGCGCAAGCCGGCCTCCAGGCTGCGCTGGGACGGGCGCTTTCTGAACACGAAGTGGCTGGGCGATGCGATCGCCAAGATCGAGATGGCCCGGCTGGCACGCACCACCGGCACGCTGCTGGTCAATGGCGTTCCATTGCTGTCGGCGATCTCGATCGCGCGCAACGTCATGACCAACACGGTGCTGCGCGACGACGTCGGTGAGGCGGCCAAGAAGGTCAAGACCGGCACGCCGCTGGCCCGGGCGCTGAACGAGAGCGGGCATTTCCCGCGCCTGGCGCTGCAGATGATCAACGTCGGCGAGGAGACCGGGCAGCTCGACGAGATGCTGCTCAAGGTCGCCAACACCTACGACCGCGAGGTGCGCACCACGATCGACCGGATCATGGCCATGCTGGTGCCGGCGCTCACGCTCGGCCTGGCCGCGGTGATCGGCGTCATCGTGATGTCGGTGCTGATGGCGATTCTGAGCATCAACGAGCTGGTGGCCTGAGAAGAAACACGGGGAATCGGGGAATCTTTCCGCTACGGGCTGTCATAATCTCGTGTGGAGCAAATACGCAAGGCTGTAAACATGAAAAACACTTCCCAGGGCTTTTCCCTGATCGAACTGCTGGTCGTGCTCGTCATTCTCGGGCTGATCGCCGGGCTGGTCGTGCCCAACATCATGGGCCGCGGCGAGGACGCCAAGTCGCGCACGGCGGTGGCCGAAGTCCAGCGCCTGTCGATGGCGGTCGACGAGTTCTACCTGGATACGGGTCGGGCGCCGCGCGAACTGCGCGAACTGGTGGAACGGCCGGGCAACGTATCGAACTGGAACGGCCCTTACGTGAATGATTCGAATCTGAACGACCCATGGGGCAACCGCTACAACTATCGTTTCCCGGGCGAGAATCGCGACGTCGATATCTACAGCCACGGCCGCGACGCCCAGCCGGGCGGCGAGGGCCCGGATCGCGATATCGAAAACTGGAACCTCTGATCGCGCGTTGTTCGGGCGACAGGGCATGAACCGCAGGGTCATTCATCGATTCAACGCTCGGGGATTCAACGCCCGGGGATTCAACGCCCAGGCCGGTTTCAGCCTGATCGAGCTGATGGTGGTCATGGTGCTGGTCGTCGGTCTGTTCGGCCTGGTCGGCACCTCCATTTCCCGTTCGGTGGGCGGAGCCGAGCTGCGCAACGAAGTGCGCGAGATCATCGCCGGGCTACGCCACACGCGCGGCCAGGCGATCATCCAGCGAAGCGAGCAGGTTTTCCGGGCCGACGCCGACAAGCTCACCTGGCAGGCGGCCGGCGGAGAAGAAGAGAAGCTCCCCGAGGGCCTGGACATCACGCTGGAGACGGCGCGTTCGGAAATGACCGGCGAAAACGCCGGCGGCATCCGGTTTTTCCCCGACGGATCCTCGACCGGCGGCAGCGTGCTGCTGTCGGTCGACGAGCGCAAGTGGTACGTCACGGTCGGCTGGCTGACCGGCGAGATCAGCCAGGACCCGCCGGAGGATGCAAGGTGAAAAAGGTTCAGCACGCCGGAGCCGCGGTCTCCGGCCGCGATCTCCGAGACCCGAATCGTCGACCGGGCCGGCTGCCGGTCAGTTCCCTGAACGCTGCCCCGTCCGGCCAGCGCGGGTTCACCCTGATCGAAGTCATGGCGGCCTTCGCGATCTTCGCGGTGCTGTTCGGCGTGATCCTGCAGATCCTTTCGACTTCGATCAGCAATACCCGCCGATCGGGGGATTTCACCCAGGCCGCGCTGCTCGCGCAGAGCCAGCTCGACATGGTCGGCATCGAGGCCCTGCCGCAGCCGGGCACTTACAGCGGCCGTTACAACGACGAGTACAGCTGGGAAATGGTGATCGAGCCCTACCAGGTCCCCGACGACCGCGGCGTGGCCTACGCGGACCTGCCGATCGATCTGTATTACGTGGGCCTCACGGTGTACTGGGGCGAAGGACGCTCGGAGCGCTCGGCGCTGTTCGAAACGCTGCGATCGGTCGATCGCTTCTACGCCGAAAGGCAGGAGGGGCGCGGATGATCGGATTGCACATCGGTCGAGCGCACGCGCGCCAGGTCGGATCGGGCGTGAAGAATCGACCTGTAGGCGCGGTCTCCAGGCCGCGATCCGCGCATTGGAAAGCTCGGCGCCCGGCGGCGGCTCCGCCGGCGGATCGTAGTCGGCGTATTCGAAAGATTTCCGCAGGAGCGGTCTCCGGTCGCGGTGCAGCCCAGGCTCGCGGCGGTCAATCGGGCTTCACGCTGATCGAGTTGCTGCTGGCCACGGCGCTGATCGCGCTGATCATGGCCATGGCCTACGGCGGTTTCCGCGCCGGCGTACGGGCCTCGTCGTCAGGCGAGGAACTGATCGAGGAGACCAATCGCCTGCGCGTGGTGCACCAGTTCCTGCGCCGCCAGATCGCCCATGCCCGGCCCTTGATCATCGAGGAAGACGGCGACCAGCTCATCCGGTTCGAGGGCGAATCCGAGCGGATCCGTTTCGTCGCCCCCATGCCGGGCTACCTCGGCTTCGGCGGGCCGTACGTGCAGGAGCTTCGGCTCGAGCGCGGCGAGATCGGCATGGACCTGGTGCTCGCGTTCGCGATGCTCAACGGCTACGAGCCCGGCGACCTCGATCGCGAGCCGCCGGTGACCCTGCTCGAGGACGTGGGCCGAGCCGAGTTCGAATTCCTGGGCTTCGACGAGGAAGGCGAATCGGTGTTCTGGGATAATTTCTGGGAAACCCCGGAACAGGTTCCGCTTTCGGTTTCACTGCGGCTGGGCATCGAGCGCGACAACGGCCTGTTCTTTCCCGACCTGGTCACGCCGGTGGTTCTCGACAGCAGGGGTGACACGCGGCAGAACATGAGCGCCGACGATATCCGCGCACGCTTGATCGGCCGCGGCCAGCGCAATCGGAGATGATCCCTCGCAATCCGACACGAAGTCGCGGCATCGCACTGATCGTGGTGATGTGGATGCTGGCGCTGCTGACCATCATCATCGGCACCTTCGCGGTGCTGGCGCGCACCGAAGTCCTGCAGTCGCGGTTTCTGTTCGACACGACGGACGCGCGCTACGCCGCCGAGGCCGGGCTGCATCGCGCCGTGGTCGAGCTGCGCAACCCGGACGTCGAGACCCGCTGGGTGGCCGACGGGCGTCCTTACGAGTTCCGCTTCGGCGATGCGGACGTCGAGGTGCGGATTACCGACGAGACCGGCCTGATCGACGTCAACGCCACCGCGCAGGGCAACCCGGAACTGCTGATCCGGCTGTTCGAATCGGTCGGGCTGAACGCCGAGGACGCCGAATTGATGACCGCAGCGATCCAGGACTGGATCGACGCCGACGAGGAAACGCGCGTGATGGGCGCCGAGGACCCGGAATACGCCAACGAGGGCCTGCCGTACGGCCCGGCCAACCAGCCGTTCGGCACGGTCGAGGAACTGCAGCAGGTCATCGGCATGAGCTGGAATCTTTTTCGCAGCGTGGCCGACAGCGTGACCGTGCATTCGGGGCGGGCCGACTTCAATCCCGCGTTCGCGCCGCTCGGCGTGCTGCAGACCATTCCCGACATGGACGAGGAGAGCGCGCAGTTGTTCATGGAGGAGCGCTCGCAGTATCATCCCGCCGATCAGATGCAGCTTGTGCTGCCCGATGGCACAATGGTCAACCAGCGCGGGAGCGGGTTGACGCATACCGTCGTCAGTCGGGCCACACTCGACAGCGGCACCTGGAACGAGATCGAGGCGACGATCCGGCTCGGCACCGACAGCCGCGGTCGGCCATTTCGCATTGTGCGCTGGAAGCAAAACCGGACTGAATCGAACTGATGCAGCAGCTTGCCGAAAATTTGCGCGAACGCGTGCGCCAGCGCTACCGGGCCACGCCCATTCCCGCGTTCCTGTCCTGGTGGGGCAGCGAACTCGGCGCACTGGTGCCCGAAAATCTTTCACGACGGTTGATGCCGCCCAAGCCGCAGCTGTGGCTCGTGCCGGCCGAGTCAGGGGGCGGCGACTTCCGGATCTGGCGCGCCGACGGCGAGCCGCGCGTGCTCGATGTCTTCGGCGCCGGCGAGGACCCCAAACTGCTCCAAAGCCGCTGGCGCGACATCCTGGCCGAATTCGGCGACGGCAGCCCGGAGGTGCGGCTGTGTCTGCACGAAGACCAGGTGCTGGCGCTGCCGCTGGAATTGCCGGCCGCGGTGGAGAGCAACCTCGACCAGGCGCTGCGCTTCCAGCTCGACCAGGTTTCCCCGTTTCGGGCCGAACAGGTCGTGCTCGATCACCGGATCGAGCGCCACGACCAGGCGCATAACCGGATCGAGGTCACGCTCAGGATTGTGCCCAACGAGGTGCTGGAGCCGCTGCTGGCCCGCGCGCGTGCCTTCGGCGCCGTGGTGCACGCGGTGGATACGCTGGCCGGCGAGGAGCCGCCGCGCCCCGAGGGGTTCAACCTCCTGCCGGAATCGCGTCGCCCGCGCTATGTGCATGCCCGGGCCCGCTTCAACATGCTGCTCGGCGTCGGGCTGGTCGTCGCGCTGGGGCTGGTCATGGCGCAGACCGTGGTGCTGCGCGAGCGCACGCTCGCGGGCCTGCAGGCGCAGGCCGACGAGCTGCGCGTCGAAGCGCGCCGCGTCATGCAGCTGCAGCAGGATTTCGAGGAAACCCTGATGGCGGCCAATTTCCTGGCCGAAAAGCGCGCCTCGCAGCCGGCGGCCATCGAGCTGCTGGACGAAGTTTCCAGGCGGTTGCCCGACGACATGTGGCTGCAGCAGTTCCAGCTCCAGGGTCGCGACCTGCGCATCCAGGGCCAGGCCGACGGCTCGCAGCGGATCATCGGCCTGCTCGACGAGTCGGAAATGTTCGATTCGCCGGAGATCACCGGGGCGATCAGCATCGATCCGCGGACCGGCCAGGAGCGTTTCCGGTCGCAAGTCAGGGTCGTCGCGGGCGCCGAGCCCGATTCGCCGGCGGCCGAAGGAGCGGATTCATGAAGCTGTTGCCCGATCCGCAGCAGTCGCGTCCGCTGGCCATCGCCCTGCTGGTCGTTGCCGCGGTGCTGGTGTATTTCCTGTTTTTCCACTGGTTCGTGATGCGTCATTTCCAGCTCGGCGGCGAAATCGATCGGCTGGAAGACCGGATCGCGCGCTATAAGGGCACGGTGGAACTGGCCGGGCCGATGCGCGAACGCCTGAATGAACTGCGTGCCTCGCAGATGGACAGCGCGCTGTTTCTCGACGGCGAGGACGCCAACATCGCCACGGCCGAGCTGATTCGCATGCTGCGCGACTGGGTGGAGCGCAGCGCCGGCGACGCGGAATTGTGCAACATCACCAACACCTCGCCGCGGCGCTACAGCGATCCCGAGCGATTCCGCTCGGTGCGGGTCAACGTGCGCATGCAGTGCCCGCTGGACGATTTCATGCGCATCCTGTATGAAATGGAAACCGGTGTTCCGCTGGTGTTCGTCGACAACATGATGATCAACCAGCGCCTGACGCCCGACCAGCGCGGCCGGCGCGGCAGCACCCCGTACGGCCAGCTCGACATCCGGTTCGAGATGTACGGCTATCTCAATCAGCCCGGCAACGAGGACGAGGCATGAAGCTCAACCTCGACCCGCACAAGAACCTGCTGAGCGTCCTCCTGGCGGCCGGCATCGGCGCGGTGGTGCTGGCCGGCCTGTTGGCATTTCTGCTGTTCGGACGCGCCGAAGTGGAGTCCATAACGCCGACGCGCGCGCCGGATTCGATGATGGACCAGCCGGTGGCGCAGAACCCCGAGCTTGCCGGGATCACGGAATACATGTCCATCGTCGAACGCCCCGTGTTCTTTGCCGATCGCCAGCTGCCGGTGCTGGAGATGGCCGGAAACGCCGATGAACTCGATCAGCCGGAACCCGAACCGGAGCCGGAGGTCGAAATTCCGGACCTGGAGGCGACCGTCGCCGGCATCATCATCACCCCGGATATCAAGCTGGCGATGGTGACCGACAACTCCAGCAAGGAAACGCTGGTGCTGCGCGAGGGCATGGCCATGGCCGGCGAGAAATCGGCCTGGCGGCTGGCCGAAATCCGGGCGCGCGGCGTGCAGTTCGAGACCGACGGCGGCCGGACCGAGGAACTGGAGCTCGAAGTCGAGACCGCCGCGCTCGAGACCGGCGCGCCGCCCAGGCGACAGGCAGCCGCCGACACCGGCCGGGACGACGAGGATCAGGCGGCCGAACGGGACGGCGAGCAGGACGGCGAGGCCGCGGCCCGCGCGCGGGCCGAGGAAATTCGCCGAAGAGTCGCCGAGCGTCGGGCGCAGCTGCGTGCCGAGGCGGAGCGGCGCGCGCGGGAACAGGACAACGGCGGTTGAAATGCAGCAAAAAACCAATAACGAATCAACGGAACTCGTGCCAAATGACCTCTGACGATCTCAAATGTACCGCGCGCCGCCTGGCGTCGGCCATCCTTGTCGTGTCGTTGCTCGGCGCCTGTGCCACGCAGCCGGATTACAACGACCCCACCAACCCGGCGCGGCCCTCCGGCCCGCTGGTGGGCGAGGATGAACCGGCCGAAGGTCCGATCGATCTGGTCGGCGGGCAGGAGGTGGATCCGGAAGCGGCGTTCAGCGGCAGCGAGAAGTTTCCGGGCACCGGCGTTTTCATCAACCGCGAGGCGGCTTCGCGCGAGCGGCCGGTCAGCGAAGGCGAGGGCGTTTTCACGCTCAACTTCGAAGGCCAGGGCATCCAGGAAATCATCCACGCCATCCTCGGCGATATCCTGCAGGAAAACTACGTGATCGCGCCCGGCATTTCGGGCGAAGTGACGTTTTCAACCGCCAAGCCGGTATCGCGCGACCAGGTGCTGCCGATCCTCGAAATGCTGCTGCGCTGGAACGGCGCGACGCTGGTCTGGCGCGACGACCGCTTCCACGTGCTGCCGGTGTCCGACGCCGTTCGCGGTAACCTCACCCCGCGCCTGGCCGACGGCGAGCTGCAGCGTGGTTACCAGGTCGTCGCGGTGCCGCTGGAATACATCTCGGCGACCCAGATGGAGACGCTGCTCGAGCCGTACACGCGCGAGGACGCGGTGCTCAGCGCAGACAATGCGCGGAGCCTGCTGGTCCTGGCCGGCACGCCCGCCGAATTGCGCAACTACATGCAGATCGTCGACACCTTCGACGTCGACTGGCTCAAGGGCATGTCGGTGGGCATGTTCCAGATCGACCGGATCGAGGTGGCCGACCTGGTCGCCGAGCTCGAGGAACTGCTCGGCGGCGAGGAGAATCCGCTGGCCGGAATGTTCCGCATCATGCCGCTGGAGCGCCTGAACTCGATCATGGTGATCACCACCAACGAGCATTACCTCGACGAGGTCGAACGCTGGGTCGACCGGCTGGACCGCTCCAGCCCCGAGGCCGGCAGCCGACTGTACGTCTACAAGGTCAAGAACCTGGAAGCCGAGGTCCTGGCCGGCTACATCGGCGACGTGTTCGGCGGCGAGGGCGGCGGGCGTTCGTCGCGCGCCACCTCGCGCCAGGATCGCGGCTCGCTGGCGCCGGGGCTGGAAACCGCCCGCGCCAGCTCGGTCAGCGAGTTCCAGAACGAAACCGGCCCGCAGGCACGGGAACGCCAGGCCTCGGGCGAAGGCGGCGGCGGTACGGTCAGTCTCGGCGATGACGGCGAGGTGCGGATCACGGCGGTCCAGGAAACCAACGCCCTGCTCATCCAGGCCTCGCCCAGCGACTACGACGCCATCCTCAACGCCATCGAGCGGCTCGACGAGGAACCGCTGCAGGTCCTGATCGAGGCCCAGATCCTGATCGTCGATCTCAACGACCAGCTGCAGTACGGTGTGTCGTGGTTCCTGTCCAACGCGCTGCCCGGCCAGGAAGGCTTTCCGGGCCTGCCCGAAGGCGGTTTCGTCGACTCCTCGGCCGCCAACAACGCGCAACTCGGCGCCGGCCCCGGGTTTCTCGCCGCCATCGCCGGCAACGTCGGCGACGATTTCGTCAGCGCCACGATCAACGCGCTGGAATCGGTCTCCGACGTGCGCACGATCTCGGCGCCGTCGCTGATGGTGCGCAACAATTCCGACGCCCGGATCAACGTCGGCATCCAGGTGCCGATCCAGTCGACCAGCTTCACCGGCGGCAGCGATACCGTGTTCGGCTCGACCCAGTTCCTCAATACCGGCACGATCCTGTCGGTCACCCCGCGCGTCAATCCCGGCGGGCTGGTCTACATGACGGTCAACCAGGAAGTCTCCTCGCCCGGCGATCGGCCGGAAAACGGCAACCCGCCGATCAATACCCGGACGATCGAGACCGAGGTCGCGGTCCAGTCCGGCCAGACCATCGTGCTCGGCGGCTTGATCGAGGAAACCACCAGCGACGGCCGCAGCGGCGTGCCGTTCCTGCAGCGAATCCCGGGCCTGGGGGCGCTGTTCCGCAGCACCAGCACGAGCCTGGACCGGCGCGAAACGCTGGTCGTGATCACCCCGACCGTGGTCGAAAGCACCGCCAAGCTCGAGCGCGTCTCGCGGGAATTCAGCCGCAAGTTCCGCGGCCTCGATCCGCTGCGCGAGGCGGTGGGAGAGCCGGTCTCGCAACCAGCGTCGCAACCAGCGTCGGAGCCGGCGTCGGAGCCGGCGTCGGAGCCGATGGCAGAACCGGAATCCGGCGACGGCCAGTGATAATCCCGAACAAGATGACCCAAGGAACCTAAACGTTGAATAAAATCAGTAATTTGATATTCGCCATCGGCGCTGTCGCCCTGCTGGCCGCCTGCAGCGACCCCGATCCCCGTTCGCCAGAAGAAATCGTCGCCGAGCGCGCCCAGGCGCGCTGGGATGCGCTGGTGGCGCAGGATTTCGAGACGGCGCGGGAATATTACACGCCGGGTTACCGACAGCAGACTTCGGCTGCAGACTTTGCCGATGAAATGCAGCGACGGCCCGTGAAGTGGACCGATGTCGAGGTCCGGAGTGCCGAATGCAGCGAGGAAGAGCCAAGTTGCAGGCTTCGAAGCGTAGTCAGCTACCAGGTGCCGGCCAGCATTCCGGGCGCCGGAACGCTGGAAAGCAAATCGGCGGTCACCGAAATCTGGCTTCAAATCAACGGCGAATGGTGGTATTCTGCCGACGCGTAGTTACTTTGCCGCGCCAAAAAATCAATCAGCCGCTTTGAAACGGCTTTACAAAGCGGGTGCGCGTAGCTTAGAATTACGATGTCTGAATCTGTGACGGCAGATTGCGCCCGGTCACGGCTCAGAACTTTATGCAGAGCCCTGTGAATTAACCTAGGAGTGTTGTAATGAAAAGAAAGACCTTGACGACAGCGGTGATGGCTGGTCTGACGGGCGTTGCGGGGATGGTCAGCGTTGCAAACGCTGTCAACGTCAACCCCGACGGCCTCGGTCAGGTCCTCCTGTATCCGTACTACACCGCCCGCGGCGGGAACGACACCTTGATTTCAGTGGTCAATACGACCTCTCAAGGCAAGGCGGTAAAAGTCCGTTTCCTCGAAGCGCTCAACTCGCGCGAAGTCCTCGACTTCAACCTGTATCTTTCACCGTTCGATGTCTGGACCGCCGCGGTCACCGACCTGGGCAACATTGAGGACTCCGGTTATGAAAGCTTCGGAATCAGTACCACTGATACTTCCTGCACCGCTCCGTATTTCTTTGGCGACCAGGATGGCTACCAGGACTTCTTGAACTTTCAGTATGCCTCCGAGCCTTTCGAGAATCCGGATCCCGGCGGTTCCGATTTTGCCGGCACGCTTGACGGCGGCCCGACGGGTCTCGAGCGCACCGCTTCCGGCTACATCGAAATCATCGAAATGGGCACCCTGGTTCCGAATCCCGAAGACACCCCTGCCGCGGATGGTACCGATCCTGCAATCGTGCCGTACTGGGTAGAGCATGCCGGCATTACCGGCGAAGGTGACCGGGCGCCGCGCAACTGCGACGCGATCGTCGACCAGTGGCGCGAGGTCAACTCCGAAGGCGTGCCGGGCATCTGGGAAACCACGGATGCCGAATTCGGCTTCGATGAAGCCGGCCCGTCCGGCGGCCTGATGGGTGCTGCCAGCATCATCGACGTGACTGAAGGCCTGATGTTCAGCTACAATGCGACGGCTATCGACAACTTCTGGGCCGCCGGCCAGACCTTCCACACCGATCCGGGTACATTGGCGCCGAGCCTGGCCAGCAGCGAAAACGGCACGAGCGAAGCGTTCATTTCCAATGTTGGT
>JAGXKW010000109.1 GCA_018334995.1 Wenzhouxiangellaceae bacterium | reverse complement strand
CATTCAATCGCCGAAAGACTCGGCTCCTACAGTTTTCGTCGGGGACGGCGTCCACTGGCGCGGCGAAGCGGGTCATTCGTTGTTCATGGGTCCAGCGTGTGCTCGATTTGTTCTGCAATCCACTGGTTAAGACTTTTTCCTTCACGTTGTGCCTGGAGGTGCACTTTGCGGTGCAGATGGCTCGGGAGGCGTAGCATCAAGCGGCCGCTGTATGGTTTGTCGGGTGTCTCACCGCGTTGCTGACAAAAGTCCAGATAGTCGTCCACGGAATCTCGAAAGGCCTTTTCGAGCTGTTCGACCTCGGTACCCTGGAAGGTGATGACATCCTTCAGTCCCAGAACTTCGCCGTGGAACAGCCGCGCTTCGTCGTCGTATTCTGCGTGTCCGAGATAGCCTTTGTATTTGAGCATTTCAGTGTTTCTCCGGCCGAATTCCGGCCTCGATAAAAAAGCGACGCATTGATTTGACGGCGCCTCTGTCGGTTTCTTTCTGCGGATGCGGGCTTTGGGCCCCGCCTTATTCACCATCTCATCTACTGTGACGCTCCCAAGTCCCGCGTCTGCAGCGTTTTGCTCGGTCGCAAATCCTCGTCGTAGTGTCGACTACGTCTCCGGGTTGCTCGGTCGCAAAACCCCGCAGCCACGACACTTTGAAACGTCTCGTTACGATGGGATGGTGAATATGGCGGGGTGAAACACGGCGCGCACGTCGTTCAGGACAATCCGAACTCTCGAACCGCGGCCTTCACTGATTTCGGCTCCACATGCCTTGAGCAGGTTCTCGATTTCCGACCAGTTGATCCCGGCACGCACCGGATCCTCGAATATTGACGCGAGCGTCCGCCGATGCGTTTTGCCAAGCTTCATGGTGTCATTCTATGACACTATGGCTCCGGGATGCAATCTGGACCATTCCCAGACGCGTTGACGCGTACCTGTTTTCCGGAAATGAACACCGCGAGGTTGCCGATGCGCTTGCCGCCGTCGTGGTAATCGACCGGGCCGCTGTGGCCTTGCGCGTTGCGTGTCGCCGTGAATTCATCTTTGCCGGCGCCATCGACAAAAAAAGCGATCGCATTCTGTGCTGCCGCGCCCAGGCCGAACTCGTTGGTGGTGTAGCCGTCGTCGCCGGCGCAGTCGAGCAAAGCGGCGATTGCGAGGTCCCATGCGCCGCCCTGGCTGGCCGAGGTGCTGCCGATATAGTTGTCGTCTCCGGCCGCGTCGCGCAGCAGGCCGACGCCCAGGTGTGCTGCCGCGCCCTGCGTGTAGCGGCCGCCGGCATAGGTGTCGTTACCGTCCTGGTCGAGCAATAGTCCTGCGCCCAGGTAATAGCCGGTGCCCTGGCTGTAGTTGCCGGCGATGTAACGGTCGTCGCCGTTGCGGTCGCGCAGCACGCCAATGCCGCCGGCAACGTCGTTGCGAAAGCCCATGCCGACGCCTTGCGAGAACGCCTGGTGGTTGCCGGCCACGCCGTAGCTGGAAGGGTGTTTGTTACCGGCCAGGTAGGTGTCGTTGCCGGCGTGGTCGGACAGCACGCCGATGCCCAGTGCGCCGCCGTAGCCCTGGGCGAATTTGGCTGCGGTGTAGAGATCGTCTCCGCCGTGATCGACCAGGATGCCGATGCCGGCCAGCGAAGCGCCCTGTGCCAGTTCGGCGGCGAAGTAGCGGTCGTTGCCGGCGTGGTCGTGGAGCATGCCGATGCCCGCGACGGCCGCGCCCTGGGTGATCCGGCCGCCGGCATGGACATCGTCGCCGGCGTGATCGGCGACCAGGCTTGCCCCCAGCACGCTGCCGGCCAGCGCGCCGTCGGCCTGATCGTTGTAGCTGTCGTTGCCTTCCAGGTCGATGATGACGCGCACCGGGTCACCGCCGGGCAGGACGTAGACGTCGTCGCCGCCGGTGTCGATGATGAGGGCCGCCGGGCCGGTGTAGATGTTTGTGCCGGGTCCGCCGACGATGACCGCACCATGTTCGGTCTGGATGGCGCGGATGATGTCGCCGGCGACATGCCCTTCGAGCCAGGCCGGGGTGGTGTCGGCCGGTTCGTCGCGGAAATGCTCGGCGAGGCTTGCGGCCACTTCCGGCTGCGCAAGGCCGGCGAGCAGGGCGGTGGTTTCTTCGAGCGCGGACTGGTCGATGGCGGCCTGGATTTCAACCAGCACCCTGCCGTTTTCGATGTCCTCGAGATCGCTGCCGTTCGAAGTGCGCTCCAGCAGTGCGGGCAGAAGGCGTCGGAGTCGGCCGGCCTGTTCGTCCGTGACCCCGGCCAGCGCAGTGTCGAGTTGGCCGTGGATTCGATCCAGGCGTTCGTGGATCGCATCCAGCGGCGATTCCAGCAGCAGCTTTGATTCCAGCGGCCTTGCGGCGGGCAGCAGCGAACGCGTTTCGGCGGGCACTTCTGCGATGGCCGGCGGTTCGGCAAATAGCTCGCCAACCAGGTCGAGCGGGGTGTGGCCGGATTCCTCGATGGTCTTTTGCATGAAGCCTCGCAAGACCTCAAGGCGCTCGGCTGCGCCGTTTGCGGCCAGGTGGTGACGAAGCTTGGCAGATGCATCGACGCAGGCGTTGCCGGTTTCCGGGTAAGCGGGTTGCGCGAGTCCGCCAAGGATGGCAGTCAACATCACCGCCGTGAGATGTCGTGTGGTGGAATCGAGCATCGAGGAAGATTAGCAAGCCAGGCCGGGGGGCGGGTGCTCTGTAGAAAACCTATCGCCGACGGATTCGGCTCCTACAGGGGCTGTCTTGTCTTGTGGGAGCAGTATCCGAACGCGATTTGCCTCGTCATCCGGGATCCGGTGGTTTGGAACCCGACGTTATACCATTGACGCTTCTTCCAACCATTCGGTCCCGCAGAGCCAAATATGCGCGTTTTGCACGTCGGAAAATATTTCGCGCCGTTTGCCGGCGGGATCGAGAATTTCATGCTCGATCTGCTGCGTGCGTGCGATGCCGAAGGCGTGGTGCAGGCGTGCCTGGTGCACCAGGCGCCGGGGCAGGAGCGGCTGGACGAGGAGACCGACGAGCAGAACTTCGAATTCCTGGAGCGCTTTCGGCGCGTGCCGACGCTGGGGCAGATCAGCTATGCGCCGGTCAGCCCGGGATTCAATCGGGCGATGGAGCGCATGCTGGCCGAGTTCCGGCCCGATGTGCTGCACCTGCATCTTCCGAATACCTCGGCATTCTGGGCGTTGAAGAGCCGGCGCGCGCGGGCGATTCCCTGGGTGGTGCACTGGCATTCCGACGTGGTCGGCCCGGGGCTGGATGCAAAACTCAAGCTGCTGTACCCGTTTTATCGGCCGTTCGAGCAGGCGCTGCTGAAACGCTGCGAGCGGATCATAGTGACCTCACCGCCGTACCTGGAGAGCAGTCGCGCGCTCGAGCCGTGGCGCGAGAAGTGCCGGGTGATTCCATTGGGGCTGGATCCGGTGCGTCTGGAAGCCTCTTCCTGGGCCGACGCGCCGGACTGGCGGCATTCGGGCAAGCTCAAGGTGCTGGCGGTGGGCCGACTGTCGCGTTACAAGGGATTCGATGTGCTGATGCGTGCGGCTGCGCGCAGTTCCGACGTGGAGGTCATGATCGCCGGCGAAGGGCAGGAGCACCGCCGGCTCGAGCGGTTGCTGGAGAAGCAATCGGGCGGGGCATGCGGCGATGACGTCGGCGCGCGCATCCGCCTGGTCGGCGCCGTCGACGATGCCGGGCGCAACCGGCTGCTGGCCGGCTGCGACGTGTTCTGTCTGCCGTCGATCAACCGCGGCGAGGCGTTCGGGCTTTCGTTGCTCGAGGCCATGGCCGCCGGCAAGCCGGCCATCGCCACGCGCGTGTCGGGCTCGGGGATGGGCTGGGTGGTTCGGGACCAGGAGACCGGCTGGCTGGTCGAGCCGGGGGACGTCGACGGACTGGCCGCGCTGTTGCGGCGGCTGGCGTCGGACCGCGCGGCGCTGGAGCGGGCGGGCAGTCGGGCGCGGGCGCGTTTCGATGCGGAGTTCGGAATCGACGCCGTGGCGCGCGAGGTTGTCGCGGTATACCGGGGCCTGGTTTCATCCTTGTAGAGGTGTCCGGCTTTCGCCGGACGATTTGTTCGACTGGATGCCCGGTCGGGGCCGGGCATGACGGCATAGGGGAGGGTGGAGGCTGATGACGGTTTACCGGGGCCTGGTTTCATTCTTGTAGAGGTGTCCGGCTTCCGCCGGACGATTGTTCGACTGGATGCCCGGTCGGGGCCGGG
>JAGXKW010000108.1 GCA_018334995.1 Wenzhouxiangellaceae bacterium | reverse complement strand
GGTGCCGGAGGTCGAGTATCTGCAGGGCTCGATTACCGACGGCCAGGCCGTGCACTCGGCCGTCCGCGGTTGCGGGCGCGTCTTCCACATGGCCGCACACGCCGGCCTCTGGGCGCGCGACAAGCAGGCGTTTACCTCGGTCAACGTCGCCGGCACGCGCAACGTGCTGGAAGCCGCGCGCGCCGAAGGCGTGGAGACGGTCGTGCACACGTCCACCGAATCGATCCTGATTGCCGTCGGCCGCGGCCGCAAGCCGCAGCGGATCAGCGAGCAGACGACGCTTTCAGAGGCCCAAATGGCGGGGCCGTACTGCGTCGGCAAACTGCGCGCCGAGCAGGAAGCATGTGACGCGTGGCGCACGCACGGTCAGCGCGTGATCATCTGCAATCCGACCGTACCCGTCGGGCCCGGCGACCATTGGCTGACGCCGCCGAGTCGGATGATGCTGGGGTTCCTCAACCGCCGCCTGCCGGCCTACATGCCGACCACGCTGAACCTGGTCGATGCGCGCGACGTGGCGATGGGCCACTTGCTGGCGGCCGAGCGCGGCGCGCCCGGCAACCGCTACATCCTGGGCGCGCACGACGTCGAGCTTGCCGAACTGCTGCAGCGCCTGCAGTTTTTGTCCGGGGTCCCGATGCCGACGCGCCGGGTGCCCTACCGGTTGGCATGGCTGGTTGCGCTCGGATCGGAATGGCTGGCCGATCACGTCACGCACCGCCCACCGGCCGCGCCATTGACCGGCGTGCGCCTGGGCGGCATTTCGGTGCGCTTCGACAACCGTCGCACGCGCGATGCGCTGGGCTGGCGTCCGCGGCCGCTGGATGAATCGCTTCAGGCCGCGATCGGAGACTATCGCGAGCGCGGTTTGATCGAACCGGAAGCACCGGCGGCGCCCCGGCAGCCGAAGCGGATGCGATAGCCGGCGAAACGCCGTGCCCGGCGTTGAATGTACGTACCCAGGCCGCCGGTTTCGGGACGGATTGCGTCATCGGTCGCCACCGGACTGGCGCAGCCCGCCGAGCGCGGCGCGTCCGCCTTCGATCTGCCAGGCCAGCAGCCCGGGCAGTCCCAGCACCAGTTCGCGCACGCGCTTGGCCAGCGACAGCTCGAGTCCAGCGCCGGGCGGCAGTCCCAGCAGCGCGGCGAATAGGACGAAACCGCCTTCCTGCACGCCCACCGCGCCGGGCACCGCGAACGCGGCGGTGCGCAGCGCCCGGCCCAGGCTCTCGAGCAGGATGGCCTCGACCAGGCCCACCGGCGTGCCCAGGAAGTACAGCGCCAGCCAGACTTCGCCGACGCCGACGAACCAGGCCAGCAGATGCAGGCCGGCAGACTGGTACAGCGCCGGACGGTGGCGGTAGAGCGCGGCGATGGTTGCGTCCATGGCCTCGGCGCCCCCGGCCAGCGCTTGCCAGTCCGGGCGGCTGGAGATTCGGTTCAGCAACGCGGTCAGCATCGAAAACAGGCCGCGTTTCTGCACCAGGTAGAAACCGGCGATGGCGGCGCTCATCACCACCGCGCCCGCCAGCACCGAGCCGGCCACGTCGCCGGCGCCCAGGTGCCACAGCAGCAGGAGCAGCCCCACCAGCGTGAACACGATCTGGGTCGAGACCGTCAGCGTGACGTCGATGACCACGCTGGCGCCGGCCAGGTCGGTCGCGATACCGCGCCGCATCAGCGCGCGCACCTTGACCAGATTCCCGCCGATCTGCATGACCGGCAGCAGGTTGTTGACCGACTCCTGCATCCAGCGGGTCCGGATTGCGGTGCCCGCGCCGATCCGGGCGCGCGGCCGCATCAGCTGGCGCAGCGCCAGGCCGTCGATGCTCATGGTCAGCACGTGCCAGCCGGCGACGGCCAGCAGACCGAACCCGGCCGCGGCCAGGCTGGCGGCCAGTTCGCCGATGCCCTCGCGCACGATGAGCGCGATGAACAGCGCCAGCCCGAGCAGGCCCAGCACGCGAACGATGAAATTCAAGCGGTTCATTCGGGCGAACGCTTGCGGTTGTCCACGCGCTGTCTCACTTGCCCCGCCCCAGCATCGCCGGCAGGAATATCAGCGTAGCGACCACCATCAGCGTCAGCCCCATGGCCAGGATGATTCCGAGGCTGGCCGTGCCGCTGTGCGGCGAAAAGGCCAGGTTGCCGAAGCCGCCGGCCGTGATCATGGCCCCGACGACGATGGCGCGCGCCGTTGCGGTGCGCAGCACGTTGCCGTCGGGCAGCAGCCCGGCCCGGTGGCGCGCGACCAGGTGGATGCCGTTGTCCACGGCCACGCCCAGCAGCAGCGGCAGCGCGACCACGTTGGCAAAGTTGAACGGCAGGTCGAACAGCACCATGGCAGCCAGCGTCAGGAGACCGCCCAGCAGCAGTGGCGCCATCACCCCGGCCGCGGCAAGCGGCCGGCGCAGCGTGGCCAGCAACACCAGCGCGATGCCGATCACCGCCCAGAGCAGCGCCTGGCGGAATGCTTCGGTGATCGCGCGGCCGGCTTCGAGCTGGATGACCGGCCCGCCGGTGGCCCGGGCGCCGGCGACCGACTGTACCTGCTCGGTGAATTCGGTCTGGCGTTCGAAATCCAGTACGTTGACGGCCGGATAGACTTGCAGCAGCCGGGTGCCGCTGCGGCCGCGCCACTGGTCGACCAGCCATTCGGGCAGATCCTCCCGGGTCACCGGCCGGCTGGCCTGGAGCCCGGCCCCGAGCCGGCCCAGCGTGGGCTGCAGGCCGGCGGTCAGGGCCCGGTTGACGCGCGTCGCGGTCGAATCGGCGCCCGGTCCGGCAAGCGCCTTCTGCAGCCGGGCCAGGCTTTCGGTCAGCTCGGCCCGCTCCGCGCCGGCGCCCAGCGCATCGGCCAGCGCCGCGGCGCTGGCGGCCAGCGTCTCGACCGCCAGCGGATCGGTCTGCCAGTCGGCATTGATTACGCCCGGTCCCAGCACCCAGCCGAGATCCTCGATGACGAACAGCTTGTCTTCCTGGTTGTCGGGCACGAAGCTTTCCAGCGACGCTGCGCGCGCGACGGTCGGCAGCGCCTGCAGTTCCCGGCGCATGGCTTCGGTGTCGGCGTCGGCGTCCATCAGGACCTGGATGTTGCGGTAACCCGCATCGCCTTCGGCCAGCAGGGTGCGGATGGTCACCACCGATTCCGAAGCCGGATCGCGCACGTTCAGCGGATCGCTGTCGAAGCGCAGTTCGGGCAGCGCCGGCAAAGCCGCGATGACCAGCAGCGCGCCCAGCCCCAGCACCAGGCGGCGGTGGCGCAGGGGAAATTCCAGATGCTTGCGCCATCCGCGATCGTGGGCCGGAGCAGCGCTTTTCACCTGCGGCCGGAACAGCGCGAGCATGGTCGGCAAGGCGGTGTAGCTCAGCAGCAGCGTGACCAGCATGGCCACCCCGGCGATCAGGCCCAGCTCGGCAATACCGGAAAATGCGGTCGGCACGAACGCGAAGAAGCCCAGCGCCGTGGTCAATGCGCTTAGCGTCAGCGGGTAGAGCAGGAAGCGGCCGGCGCCGATGGTCGAGCGGATCGCGGCGGTCTTTCCGGTCGGCTCGCGCTGGGCGATTTCGCGATAGCGCAGCAGGTAGTGCACCGCATAGTTGACGCCCAGTCCGATGTAGAGCACGACGAAACTCACCGAGATCAGGTTGACCCGGCCGATCGCGACCGCGGCAAAGCCGGTGGTGATGATCAGCCCAAGCGCGAGATTGGCCAGCGCGATCAGGCTCAGCGGAATCGAGCGCAGCCCGGCCAGCATTATCACGGTGACGGCCAGCAGCGCCAGCAGGCCGGTCAATCCGGCGCCTTCGATCACGCTCTTCATTTCCTCGAAGCGCAGCGCGGTACTGCCGGTCAGGCGCATGCGCACCGGTCCCTGGTCCAGCCCGAGCCGGGTACGCAGCGACCGCATTTCTTCCATCACCGCGCGTGCGGCAAGCACGCGCCCGTGGTCGAGTACCGGATCGATCAGCAGGATTTCGCGTGCCGGTTGTTGCGGCCCGCCGTTGCCGCCCAGCAGGTGCTGCCAGGACAGCATCCCGGGCCCGCCGGCCAGGCCGGTATCGATTGCGGCGGCGACGCGGGCGTGGATGCGCTGCATGTCCAGGCCCGCCGGCGCGGTCGTGCCGCCCGGCTCGCGTTGTTCGATCTGGGCAAGCAGATCGAACAGGGCCGCGGCATGGGTGTCCTGCGCCAGCCGGCCCAGCAGGGGCTGGGCGGCGGTGAGCCGGTCGC
>JAGXKW010000005.1:40252-73588 GCA_018334995.1 Wenzhouxiangellaceae bacterium | reverse complement strand
GTCTTGGAGGCCTTCTTCTTGGAGGCCTTCTTCTTGGAGGCCTTCTTCTTGGAGGCCTTCTTCTTGGAGGCCTTCTTCTTGGAGGCCTTCTTCTTGGAGGCCTTCTTCTTGGAGGCCTTCTTGTTGGAAGCCGTGCTGGCCGACGTCGGCGAATCGGCATCCGGGGTGGCAGCGGGAGCAGCGCTTCCAGCGGCGCCGGTCGCGGCACCCGCTTCGTTTTCGATCGCCTGCTTCATGCTGTCTTCAGTATTGTTCTGCATATTTAAAACTCCCTGATCGGATTCTGGATGCCGCTACCGACTGGCCAGTCGTTGCCGAGTGTCCTCGATATGATTCAACCACTCGCGGGCGGCTGACTGAAGTGTGCCATAGTTCGCGGCGCGATTAAAGGCCTCTTCGGCGCGGTCCAGGTTATTCATGTTGAAATGTGCCATGCCAACCAGCAAGTGCGCATTTCCTTCCTGCGAATCTGTAAGGTCACCTTTGTCCAGTGCGCGTGTTGCCGCCTCCAGGGCGCCTTCCCAATTTTCTTCGGCGGTCATGATGGAAGCGCGCTGAAAATCGATCTTGCCACTGTCGGACTTTTCGCCGGCCTGTTCGTATGCCGTCAGTGAACGTTCCAATTCGCGTGCCTGATACCAGGCGCCGGCCGTCATTTCCCAGTTATTGGCCGTCGGCTCGATATAGCCCCTCTCCAACCCTTCCTCCATCACCTCGGCAGCCAGCCGCGGCGCATCCATCTGCTGCAGAAGACCCGCCAGCTGAGTGTATTCGCTCCCGCTCTCGAGAAGACCACGGCGGTAGGCCAGGTGCAGCGTCGCCATCGCATTCTCGTTCTCGTCGAGTTCCATGTAAATACCCGACAGCTGCGACCAGTATTCCTTGCGATCGGGGTCGATCTCGATCAGAGTCTTCGCCACGTCGACGGCCGGACGATAATCTTCGAGCTCGAGCAGCATGCCCAGCTTGAGGCGATACCACGACTCCCGGGGATCCTCGGCGATCCCGATCGCCTGATCAATGGCTTCCAGGCCTTCGCGATATTCATCTTGCTGAACATGCAGACTGGCCTTGAGCACCCAGACTTCTGCAACTTTCTTGTCTTCCTCGTTGGAAATGCAGAACCAGAAATCCAGCTGCTCGAGGGCGCTGTCGTAATCCTCGATCGCATTGTAGAGCTGTGCGATCTGAAGAATCATTTCGAAATGCGTCTGGTTGGGCAGCTTGTTCAGGCGCACCGCCTCGGAAAAGTGCTCGATAGCCGCCTCGTAATTCTCGCGCTGGGCCATGATGAAGCCCAGGGCCTGCTCGACCGACGCCTTTTCGAAATCCGAAAGCCGACCCTCGCGCAGGCTTCTGAGCTCTTGAAGGGCGTCATCGAAATTTTCTTCGCCGATCATCTCGAATGCTTCGTTCATGCGGTTGTAGGTCGACTCGGTCATCAGACCCGCCTCGACCTCACGCTCTTCTCCGCAGTCCATGGTTTCGGCACCGGTCTGAGCCAGCGCGACGCGTCCGGTCAGGGCGAACGAAACAGCCAGCGCAAAAGGCGCTGCACAAGTAAAGAAACGGTTGATTCTCATCCGTTGTCCAGGTTGAATTCGATGGTCTGGGTCGCCTGGCGCGCGATGGCTTCTCCGCCGACAACCCGCGGCTTGAACTTCCAGCGGAGAATGGCGCGGATGGCCTCGCGGTCGAAGATGCGCGGCGGCTTGGAATCGATGACGCGTGGATCGCGCACCGAACCGGTCTCGGTAATCGTGAACTCGACCGTCACGTAGCCTTCGATCTGGTTCATGGCCGCGTCTCGCGGGTACTGCGGGTTGATCCGCACCAGCGGCACGACGTCGCCCTCTGCCCCGCGGTCCATGCCGACGTTGCCGAGCACCGGCGGGCCGGCCCCGACGCCAAGGTTGAGATCCGGCATGTCCATTCTCGGCATTTCCCGGCGGGTCTGCTGGACATCCGAGACCTGGAGATCCGGCGGTGGCGGAGGCGTTTCCGGCGGCGGGGGCGGCTCGGGCTTCCTGCGATCCTTGGTCTGCAGCTCCGGCTCGATCTCGACCGGCCCGAAACGAATGCCCGGGGGTGCGTCCATGCGCTCGCGATCCCCGTCGTCACCCGAAATGAGCCGGTGCATCAAGTAAAACGCGGCCACGGTGACGACGACCGCAAGGATGACCGAAACGACATAACGTATTCCACTACCCATGCCTCAACCTCCTCCGCCGACCTGTTCGGCGGAAATCGCCATGCGGCGCACGCCGGCGGCCTGGACCTGGTCCATGACGTCCACGAGGGTTCCCTGCCGCGCTTCCTGATCGGCGATCAGGATCACGCTGCCTTCCGGATTCTCGGCGCGCGAGCGCTGGACCAGTGTTCGGACATCGCCGAGTTCGATCTGATTGCCATTCATCCAGATTCGATCGTCGGAGTCCACACCGACGAGAATGTTCCCCTGCGGCCTGGACTCTGCGGTCAGGGCGTCGGGTTTTTCCACCGTCACGCCGGTTTCCTTGATGAAGGTCGTGGTGACGATGAAGAAGATGAGCATGATGAACACGATATCCAGCATCGGGGTGATGTTGATCTCGGGTTCATCTCGTGTTGCATGTCTGCGTGCCATAAATTCGGATGTCCTCGACGGTTAGTCGTTTTGCAGCATGTCTTCGAGTTTTTCGCTTTCGACCTGGGCCTTGCGGTCGAGGTGCGACGCGAAATATACCCCGGAGAGCGCGGCCACCATCCCGGCCATGGTCGGAATCGTCGCCTTCGAAACGCCGGCTGCCATGGCGCGCGCATTGCCGGTACCGAAAAATGCCATGACGTCGAATACCGCGACCATGCCGGTGACCGTGCCCAGCAGACCCAGCAATGGACAGATCGCGATCAGCGTCTGAATCATGGTGACGTTTCGCTGCAGCTTCTGCCGTACGCCGCTGACCAGCTCTTCCTTGATCCGGTGGGCATGCCAGGAACGATGATCGTCCCTGGCTTCCCACTCATCGATCGCGCGACGGCGCTCCTTTGGATAGACCCGGAGCAGGAACCAGTAGCGCTCGATGATCAGGGTCCACATGGCCAGCAGAACGACCATGATGGCCCACAACACATCGCCGCCGAGCTCGATGAACCCGCGGATGGACTCCAGCAGGTTATAAAGAGCGACCATGACTCTGCTCTGCGATACGGGCGATGATGCCGGCAGCCTGCTCTTCCAGGACCTGGATGAGAGCGCGGCTGCGTGTCTGCAGGATGCTGTGAATGACCGTGAGCGGAATCGCGACGGTAAGGCCCAGCACCGTGGTCAGCAGCGCCATCGAGATGCCGCCGGCCATCATGCGCGGGTCGCCGGTGCCGAACAGCGTGATCTGCTGGAAAGTCTGGATCATGCCGACCACCGTGCCGAGAAGGCCAAGCAGCGGCGCGACGACGTAGAGCACCTTGATGAGCGGCAGACCCGATTCCAGCGGCGCGGTTTCGCGCAATATCGCTTCGTCGAGCTTGAGCTCCAGCGTTTCCACGTCAGCGTTCGGGTTGTCCTCGTAGACGCTCAGGATGCGGCCGAGCGCATTGTTCTTGTTGGCTTCGGACTTGTTGATCTGGCGCTTGATCGCGTTGCCGCGAAGCATCAGGACGAGCCCCTTCCAGATGGCGAACAACAGCCCGAGAATGCCGATGGCAATGATGACCGCACCGACCGGACCGGCCTGGCGCACGCGCTCGCGCAGGGTCGGGGAACGCACGACCTGGGCCAGAATGTCGCCGCGGGTGAAGTCGACCGCCATTTCCTGGACGGTACCCGGCGAGGCCGTCTGCAGATCCGCTGCCATGGACTGGAAACGACCGGCCGGCTGGCGGGGCAGTTCCAGCAACAGGTTCTGCGAAGAATCCCATTGCAGGAACTTTCCGTCCGAGACGGCATTGAACACGCCGACGCGAACGACGTCGCGGTTCTCCACGATCTGTCCGTCGGCGTTGATGATATCGGCCTGGAACTCGACGACATTGCCGCTTTCGGCGATTTCACGCACCATTCCGGTCCAGATCGTTCGCAGTTCTTCCACGCTGGGCAGGTCGGTGTCACCGCTTTCCGCGATTGCGGCATAGACTTCGGTACGTCCGGGGAACTGGGCCGACACCATCGAATCGTTCAGGGTCGACCGCATGTCGCCGGCCACCTGCCGCACGACGCCGAACAGCTCGCCCAGGTTGCCCATGCGCTCATCGAGCGTCGTCGACAATTCAGCCAGATCACGCTCGTTTTCGTCGAACTCGCTGTTCAGCTGGTCCGAGCGCTGTTCCTGGGCGCGAAGCTCGGCTCGCGCCTCCTCCAGCAACTGTTGCTGACGTTCGCGCTGCTGACGGAATTCCTGCAGCCGTTGCTGGTCGATGCGCGCTTCTTCGCTCGCCGCCTGTTCGACCTGCTGCAGCAGCTGCTGCAAGGTCTGGGCTTCCTGACCCACCCCGGGAACCGGAAACGCCAACCAGGCGATCACTCCAATAATCGTGAACTTTTTCATCATTCAGCCTCGGTTGGTGCGGGCACGGGAAGACGAACAAGATCCGGCGCCACCTGGTTCTGCGCGATCGCCAGACCATCGGATACCGGCAGGCGATAGCGATCGCCCAGTTCTTCGAAGCTGCGCGAATTCGGGTTCCACCACCCGGTCTCGGTGCCATCCAGCGACTGGTAAAACAGCAGCGTGCGCCCGATGCGCAGGAAATCCACGCGCTGGCCGTCAGGCAACTGGCCCCGATATCCCTCGGTGGTCCTGCCCAACTCGATTTCGCTCTGGTAGGCCTCGAGAATACGGCGGAACTTCTCCGAAGTCGTCACGTCGGCGCGATCCAGTGCATTGACCAGGGTCTCGGCCCGTTGCCGGCGTTCTTCGACCCGGAAAGGCACGTCGGCCTCGACCAGGCGGGGCAGCGTTTCGGCCATTTCGATCATCAGCGGTACGACGTCGCGGTTGGTCTGTTCGAGATTTTCCAGCTGATTGCTGATGTTGTCGATCTCGGCTTCCTGGCTGTTGACGGTTTCCTGCAGCATCTCGTTGTAGATGCGCAGGCTGTCGATCTCCCCGAGCACGATTCGATAGTCGTTGACCAGCGATTCGGTTTCGTCCGCGACCTGGTCGATCTGAGCCTGGACCTGTGCCGCATCCCTGGCGATCTGTTCCTCGGTCTGAATGCTTCGGTCCAGCACCTGGGCAAAAGCGGCCTGGGCCACAAAAAGCCAGAAGCCGGCACCCAGGACCAGCCGCAGGGCAGGTCTGATGGCAAATGAATTAGACATATTTGAAATTTCCGCTTTGCTTGTTTCGGATTGAATCGAGGGGGTGCGAGCCTCCCCCGGCGTCCTCGTGTTCAAGAATAACGTTACCGGGTGGAATTTGAAAGGAGCGGATATCAAATTCAACCATGTTTGACGTTGTTATCGTTCGCGACTATGCCACAACGGGTTCGTCGATGAGGAACCGGTTGCACTTCCTCGGGCTGTCGCCCGCCAGATGCCGAATCGAAGCAAGATGATGCAATCACACCCCGTCGTCACGACTTCATGGCTCTGAAGGCGAGTACCATTGCGATCGACCCCAATGGTACGCAGAGTCGATGGCCGTCTCCGAGCCGAATGATCAAAGCCGGGCCTGTTCGCTGGCTCGCCGCGCCGGCGCAATGATGTACGACGCGCTGATCCTGATCGCGATCTGGATGGTCGGCACCGCGATCGTCGTGGTGGCCACCGACAAGCCGATCGTCAGCGGCAACCCGCTGTTCCAGACGTATCTGCTGGCGCTGGCATTCGTTTACTTTCACGTCAGCTGGAGCCGGATCGGGCAGACGCTGGGCATGCGAACCTGGCGCATCTGGCTGGATCCGGGACGGTCGGAATTCACGCTGGCGCGAAGCCTGAAGCGATTCCTCACCGGACTTGTCTCCCTGCTGTCGCTGGGCCTCGGTTTTGCCTGGGCGCTGACGCGAAGCGACCGGCGCGCATGGCCCGATCTTGCCAGCGACTCGCGACTGGTCGTGCGCCCGGCAAGCGGCCTGCGGGCGCGCTCAACGGCGCAGGAAAAACAGTCCGAGCAGGCCGAATAACGCGGCCGGCATCAGGTGGGTGACGCCCAGCGGCATCGGCAATACGGGCGCCATTCCGAGCACCAGGCGATGCAGCACGAAGAACCCGATGCCCAGCGATACGCCGGTAAAGATCCCGAGCGCGGGTGTCAGCAAGCGCCCATACCTGAGCAGGAATGCAACGCCGGAGAACAGCATCATCAGCATGTTCAGCGGATACAGCAGCCGGCGCCAGAAGGCTTGCCGGTATGCGGTCGAATCCTGGCCGTTGGCTTCCAGATAGGAACGAATGCGGAGAATGTCGGCCATGGGCAGCAGCCGCGGTCGCGTCACCAGCGCCCGAAACACACCGGGATCGAGCTCGGACGACAACTCCAGCGCGGCTACGGAACGACCGGCGACTTCCGTTCCGGTATCGAGTTCGCCCACTTCACGAAATTTCCAGCGTCCCCCTTCGTGGCGTCCGCTGACGGCCTGAAGAACGCGTTCGATCCGATTCGCGCCATCGAGCATATAAATGCTGAGATCGCCGAACCCGACCCGGTCGTCGTCGTTCCACAACACGATCCCGGCGCGAATCATCATCCTTCCGTCGCGGACCCAGAGGGACTGGCCGGGATCGCCGCCGACCTGGCCGTCGCGCGCGCGCTCGCGATCGATGCGAGCGTTCATCTCCAGCCGGGGCGCGAGCAGCTCCCCGGCCAGCATCACGCACAAGCCCAGCAGCAACGCCGGCGCCAGCACGTGCCCGAGGATGCGCTGGCGCTGAAAACCGCCGGCACGCATCGCCACCAGCTCGCTCCCGGCGGAAAGCCGTCCCAGCGCGATCACGCCCCCGATCAGCACGGCAAACGGAAACAGGTCGTACAGGCGGGCCGGAATGGTCCGCAACAGGAACAACGCCACTTCCGGGAAGCCGTAGTCGGCGCGCATGTCGCCCGCCTCGCGCACCAGATCGACGCTCAGGTACAGGCCGGTCAGCACGATCGCGCCCAGCACGACGGACTGCGTCACCGAGCGCGCCAGGTAACGTGCAAGTATGCCGCCTACCATCGACGCCACCAGGCCGCTGTGGCCAGAAGCGCAAGCACAAGTGCCGCCGCATGCAGGGGCCAGACGCCCGGCCAGTACCCAAGACCGCTTCGCAACAGCAGCAGGTTGGCCGTATTGGTATAGACCAGGTAGACGGCCACGGCGATCAGCACGACGCCGAAACGCTTTCCGCGTGCGCCGGCGAGCGTGATCGGCAGGGCGAACAGTGCAAGCACCAGGCTGACGACGGGCGGCACCAGCCGGCGCTGGAACTCCGCGCCGGCCGGCGCGGAGGCATCGGACAGCAGCGCCGGAAGATAGCGCCTGCGTTCCGGGTCATCGGCTTCGCCCCGGCTCCCCAACGGCAGCTGAATGTCGTTGCGCTCGAACTCGATGCGCCGCATCGGCAGACCGCTGCCCGTCTCGGCGTGCCCGATATGTACACCATCGTGCAGGGACAGCACCCGTTCCCCGCTTTCAGGCCGTGTGTGCAACCGTCCGCGCGCGGCGGCAACGGCCTCGACTTCACCCTGGCGGCTGAAGTGCACGAAGACGCCCTCGAGTTCCCCGGCCTCCAGGTCGGCTTCGCGCACATAGACCGTCAGCCGTCCACCGGCCAGCGTCTGGAACTGCCCCGGCCGCACGCTGGCCAGGAGCAGGTCCTCGGCCATGCGCTCGGCAATGGCGGCCGAACGCTGTTCGGCCCATGGCGCGACCCATCCGGCAACGACCAGCAAACCGACCGCCCACGCCAGCGCCAGGCCGAGCACCACCTGCAGCAGGCGCCGCGGCGCCAGCCCCGCACTGCGCATCACGCTGAATTCCTCGCCCTGCGCCATTTCGCCAAGGCTCATCAAAAGCCCGACGACCAGCGCCAGCGGTGCCACGAGCAGAATCGCTTCGGGCAGCCTGAGCAACAGCAGCTCGACCAGGGTCGAAACCAGCACCTCGCCGTCGGCGAGATCGCCCAGCAGTTCGGCAAGAAAAAGCGCCAGCGAAATCGCCATCAGGATCGCCAGCGTCATCATGCACACGCCAAGCGCCTGGCGACGAATGTAGGCATCGAGTCGGAAACTGCGCTGCATGGGTAAGCGGGACTCGCAATTCAATGGACGGCAAGGTTACCCCGGATCATTCATGAACCGGTCCGATGCGTCCGCGCCGGACCGCATCTGCAGCGTTTCGCTCGTTCGCGAAAGCCTGCCTTCAAGTGACCCGGCGCCGTCTCGTCATGCCCGGGTCATGAATAATCCGGGGTTACAATGATGGAACAGGTGGGAAACGATTGTGGTCCGGTTGTTCAACGAATCACCCGGCCTTCCGGTCGCCGGCTCCTCGCGCCGTGCCGCGGGGCCGGAACAGCGACGCGCGCATTCGACCCATGCAGCACGCTCATTCAAACAGGGATCAATCAGTGATGGACATCCAGACAATCAAGTTCCAGACGACCGACCGGTCATCGGCCGACATCGAAACCGGTTGCCTCATCATCGGCCTGTTCTCCGACCAATCGGCCACCGAGCAGGCCGCGCACATGGAAGACGCCCGCCGGGATCTGCTGGCGGAGCTGGACACGGAAGGCGAACTCGCGCTGGGCGCCGGCAAGACGCTGATGATTCACCGTCCGGACGGCCTCAAGGCCCGCAGACTGCTGGTGGTCGGGCTCGGCAAATCCGAAAAATTCGACGCCGCGGCGTTCGTCAAGGCCGCACGCGCGGCTGGAGCAGCGCTGCGCAGTTCGCGCGCCACCGACGCGGTCTGCCTGCTCACCGAGATTCGGCTCGAAGGCCGCGACGCGGCATGGAAAGCGAGCCGCACCGCCCTCGCCCTGGATCACGCCGACTATATCTACTCGGCGACCAAGAAACCCGATTCCAACGCGCCACCGGCGACCGGGCGGGTGGCCTTTCCGGCCGCCGACGGCGTGCAGGAAGCCCTGGAACAGGCGGCCTGCATCGCCGCCGGCATACGCCGCTGCCGGCTGCTGGGCGACCTGCCGCCGAACATCTGCACGCCGGCGCATCTCGCCGACACGGCGCAGAAACTGGCCGATGAAATCGAGGGGCTGGAAGTCGAAGTGCTGGAGGACGGGCAGATGGAACGACTCGGCATGCGCTCGCTGCTGGCCGTCGCCCAGGGCAGCGCCAACCGCCCGCGGCTGATCCGGCTGCGCTGGCGCGGCGGCAGCGCCGACCAGGCGCCGGCCGCGCTGGTCGGCAAGGGCGTGACCTTCGATACCGGCGGCATCTCGATCAAGCCGCGCGACCTGATGGAACAGATGAAGTTCGACATGTGCGGGGCGGCCACGGCGATCGGCGTGATCGAGGCGATCGCGCGCCTGAAGCTGCCGATCAACGTCGACACGGTAGTCGCCGCGGTCGAGAACATGCCCGACGGCAAGGCCTACCGTCCCGGCGACGTCATCGAGACAATGTCGGGCAAGACCGTCGAAGTGCACAATACCGACGCCGAAGGCCGGATGATCCTGGCCGACGCCCTGACCTGGACCGCGCGCGAGTCCAGGCCGGAAGTCATGGTCGACATCGCGACCCTGACCGGTGCCTGCGTGGTCGCGCTGGGCCACCACGCCAGCGCCGTGATGACGCACGACGACGATCTCGCCGGCGAACTGCTGGCCGCCGGCACCGAGTCGGTCGATCGCGCCTGGCGCCTGCCGCTCTGGAACGATTACCAGGAGCAGATCGAAACGCCGTTTGCCGACATGAAGAACGTCGGCGGAATGGCCGCCGGCTCGATCACCGCCGGCTGCTTCCTGGCGCGCTTTGCCGAAGGCCAGCGCTGGGCGCACCTGGACATCGCCGGCTCGGCCTGGGTCTGGGGCAAGGCCGAAAGCGCTTCAGGCCGTCCGGTCGGCATGCTGACGCAATGGCTGATGACCAGGGCCGGGGGATGAACGACAAGACCGGTTCCGGTTTTCGGGAAATCGGTAGTCGGTGATCGGTGGTCGGTCGTCGGAAAACCGAACCGCAATCACAAGCTCCAACCTCGGACCGCCGGCTACCGACTACTGACGACCACCGACTACGAGTCTCCCGAATTCGACCAGACGGCGAATAGACGAAACGACCAGACGACAACGCGATGCGCATCGACTTCTACGAAATGTCCGGCCGCTTTACCGATCCCGTCGAGGTCGCCGGAGTGCTGGTGGGCAAGGCGTTTCCGGCCACGGCCGACATTGCCGTGGTCGGCGGGCGCAGACAGCTCGAGGCGCTTGACGCCAGGCTCTGGGAAAAACCCGACAAGCGTTTCCTGCCGCACGGCATCGATGATGCGACGGCGCCCATCCGGCTGGTCGACACGGCGCCCGAAACGGCGGAACTGCTGATCAACCTGGACGCCGAAGCCGAACTTCCGGCAGGCAGCTATCAGCGCGTGCTCGAAATCGTACCGCCCGATGAGCAGGCAAGGAAACGGCTGCGCCGGCGCTGGCTGGACTGGAAGTCGCGCGGCGCCGACCTGCATCATCATTTATTGAAGTAACCACTACGATTTATCATTCACCATTCATGAAGTGCCACCGGCACGGCGCGTTGCGAAGCCACGCAATCCTGCCTGCCGGCCAGCGCGCTGAAGCCGACGAAGCCGAATGAAAAAGACCTACGAACCCGAAACGATCGAAAACCGCTGGTACCCGGCATGGGAACAGGCCGGCTGCTTCGAGCCTTCCGGCAACGGCAAGCCCTACAGCATCCTCTTGCCGCCGCCCAACGTCACCGGCACCCTGCACATGGGACATGCGTTCCAGCACACGCTGATGGACGCGCTGATCCGGGTCCACCGGATGAAGGGGTTCGACACGCTGTGGCAGGTCGGCGTCGACCACGCCGGCATCGCCACCGAAATGGTGGTCTCGCGTCAGATCGAGGCCGAAGGCGGCAAGCGCGACGACTATTCGAGACAAGAGTTCATCGATCGGGTCTGGCAGTGGAAATTCGAGTCGGGCTCGACCATCACCGAACAGATGCGCCGGCTGGGCGCTTCGGCCGACTGGTCGCGAGAGCGCTTCACCATGGACGACGACCTGTCCGAGGCGGTCCTGGAAACCTTCGTCCGGCTGTTCGAGGAAGGCAGGATCTACCGCGGCCCGCGCCTGGTCAACTGGGACCCGGTGCTGCAGACCGCCATCTCCGACCTCGAAGTCGTCAACCACGACGAGCAGGGCAATCTGTGGTCGATCCGTTATCCGCGCGCCGACGGCCGGGGCGACGTGGTCGTGGCCACCACCCGGCCCGAAACATTGCTCGGCGACGTCTGCGTGGCAGTGCACCCGGACGACGAACGCTACACCGATCTGGTCGGCAAGACCGTGCAGTTGCCGCTGACCGGGCGCGAAATTCCGGTAGTGACCGACGAGTACGTCGACCCCGAATTCGGAACCGGCTGCGTCAAGATCACGCCGGCTCACGATTTCAACGACTGGGAGGTCGGCGCGCGCCACGGTTTCGAGCCGATCAACATCTTCACCGCCACCGCGCACATCAACGACAACGCGCCGACCGCCTACCGCGGCCTGGACCGATTCGAAGCCAGGAAGCGCATCGTCGCCGATCTGGAAGCACGGGACATGCTGGTCTCCGAAAAGCCCCATCCGATGGTCGTCCCGCGCGGCGATCGCTCCGGCCAGATCATCGAACCTTTCCTGACCGACCAGTGGTTCGTGAAGATGGACGAACTCGGCAGGCTGGGGCTGGACAAGGTCGAATCCGGCGAGATCGAGTTCGTGCCCGGCAACTGGATCAACACCTACCGGCACTGGATGGAGAACCTTCAGGACTGGTGCATCTCGCGCCAGCTCTGGTGGGGGCACCGCATCCCGGCCTGGTACGACACACGAGGTCGTGTCTACGTCGGACGCAGCGAGCAGGAAGTGCGCGACAAGCACGGCCTCGCGGCCGACGTGACGCTCACACGCGACGACGACGTGCTCGAGACCTGGTTCTCATCGGCGCTGTGGGCACACTCCACGCTGGGCTGGCCCGATCCCGAGCGGATGGAAGCGGAAGGCTTCGACCGCTATCTGCCGACCTCGGTACTGATCACCGGCTTCGACATCATCTTCTTCTGGGTCGCGCGCATGATCATGATGACCGGCCACTTCACCGGCAAGGTGCCGTTCGAGCAGGTCTACATCACGGGGCTGATCCGCGACCGCGACGGCCAGAAGATGTCCAAGTCAAAGGGCAACGTGCTCGACCCCATCGACCTGATCGACGGGATCGACCTGGATTCGCTGGTCGAAAAGCGCACGGCCGCATTGCTGCAGCCGAAGATGAAGGCTGCGATCGAAAAACATACGCGCGACGAATTCCCCGACGGCATTCCCGCCTTCGGGGCCGATGCACTGAGATTCACCTTTACCGCGCTGGCCGGCCACGGCCGCGATATCAAGTTCGACCTGGCGCGCTGCCAGGGCTACCGCAACTTCCTCAACAAGCTCTGGAACGCCTCGCGTTTCGTGCTGATGCATATCGGCGAAGAAGCGCTGCCGGCCGCCCGTACCGGCAACGACCCCGGAGACATGATCTCGCGCTGGATCCGCTCACGCCTCGATCGCACCATTGCCGAAGTCGACCGGGCGCTTTCCGACTACCGTTTCGACCTGGCCTCCAGCGCGCTGTACGAATTCGTCTGGCACGAGTTCTGCGACTGGTACCTGGAACTGGCCAAGCCGGCGCTCGCCGACGACGCCGATCCGGCCACGCGCGCGTCCACCCGCCGGACCCTGGCCGAAGTGCTGGATGCCACGCTCAGGCTGCTGCACCCGTTCGTGCCGTTCGTCACCGAGGAAATCTGGCAGCGCATCCGAACGCCGCTGGCGCTGGAGACCGACTACCTGGCGACCGCGGCGTGGCCCGAAGCCGGCGCGGTCGACGAACGGGCCGAGGCCGACGCCGAATGGCTCAAGGGCGTCATCATGGGCGTGCGCTCTGCGCGCACCGAGCTCGACCTGGCGCCGGGCAAGCCCATGCCGCTGCTGGTACAGCAGGCTTCAGGCGAGGACGCTGAACGCTTCGAACGCTTCGGCGAACTGGTCCGCCGGCTGGCGCGGCTGGAGACCATCGAGCTCGTCGACGAGGCGCGCGACGCCTCCGACTGCGCGGTGCAGCTGTGCGGCGAAATGCGTCTGCTGATCCCGCTGGCCGGCCTGGTCGACGTCGAAGCCGAACTGGCGCGCCTGAACAAGCAGCTCGAACGCGAAAGCAAGGGGCTGGCCCAGGTCACCGGCAAGCTGGCCAACGAGCGCTTCGTCGCCAACGCGCCGGCCGAGGTGGTGGAAAAGGAGCGCCGACGCAAGGTCGATCACGAGCGCAGCGTCGAGGAACTGAAAGCCCAGATCGCCAGGCTGAAAAACCTCTGAGGCCGGAAATCGACCACGCACGGCCCGGCCGGCGCAAGGTCTCGGGAATTGCCGGACCAGTGGCTTCGACACCGGATCCGGCGGCTATCGATCGCTTCAGTTCGACGCGTGGCGAGGCCTTCGGCGATCGATATCCGCCGGATCCTCGCGCTGCAACATGCCCGCATCCTTCAACGGAGCAACGCCATCCTTGTCTGGCCGCCCCCGGTTCTAATCCTCCCGCGATCCGGATCCTGATTCCGGATCGGTCTCCAGCGCGAAGACCACGCCGACGGTAGCTTCGAAACGCACCGGACGCGGCTCCACCGGCAGCGCGAACTCCGATTCGGCCATGCTCATGCGCATTTCCGCCTGCGGTGCCCGGCTGCCGCCGATCAAGCCCGGCGAACGTCCGGCAAGGTCGTGCATGGGCTCGAACATGATGCCCCAGACCGCGCCCAACCGCGCACCCTGGGCTTCGGCCAGCACCCTGGCCTGCTGCCCGGCCTTTTCCAGCGCACGCCGACGCGCCAGGTCCTGCGCGGCCTCCTCGTCGGCCACCTTGAACGCCGGATTGCCCAGCGAATTCCATTCCAGGCCGGCCAGCTGATAATGCAGTTTGCCGAGCGCGTCCAGATCATCGACTTCCAGCCGGAATGAAAACGCACCGAAATAACCGACCCGCAAACGTTTTTGCCGCTCGCGGTCGAACTCGTATTCCTCGCCGAACTGCATCGATTCGAGTCGATGATCGCGCAGCGCATCCTGGAACGGTTCGAGCAATCCGATCAGGCGCTGCTGGGCCCGGTTGGTCGTGGCGCGCGCCTCGTCGGGAGACGGTTCGACGACTCGGAACCGAAGATCGATCACCGCGTAGTCGGGATCGACTTCCTCGATGGCCGACGCGCTCGTGGAAACATACGGCCCATCGGGCAGGCTGGCGGCCTGGATGGCGATCGGCGGCAGCAACAGCGCCGCGGATAGAACAATAAAGCGGATCATGGCGTTCTCCTGTCGGGTCACGATCGTTCGATGTCGCGGAAGCGCCCGATGCGCTGCCGCGTGCGGTCGACCTCCAGCCGAAACACGTCCGGGCGCGAGTAATGCCCGGACGGGTCGAAATCGTGGCGCGCCCGGCGCACCTGCTCGTGGTCGATCTCGGCGACGAAAAGCCCCTGCTCGTTTTCCACCGGCTCGATCAGCCAGCCGCCGTCGGGCCCGGCCAGGCAGGAACCGCCGGCGGCCCACGGCATGTCGGCCGCGGCGTCGCGCAGCGGATCGCCGCCCGGCAGGTCGACGGGCAGATCCTCGGCGCGCATCAGGCCCGATACCGAGAGCACGAAACTGCGGCCCTCGAGCGCCATGAAGCGCGTGATTTCGGCGGTGTTGCGCGCATTTCCCGGCCAGATCGCGACGTGCAGGTCCTCGCCCTGGGCTTGCAGGCTGGCTCGCGCCAGCGGCATCCAGTTCTCCCAGCAGTTCAATGCGCCGACGGTGAAATCGCCCAGCCGCCAGGTGCGCAGACCGTTGCCGTCGCCGATGGCCCAGACCAGGCGCTCCTCATGCGTGGGCATCAGCTTGCGCTGCACGGCCTGGATCCGCCCGTCCGACGCGATCGATACGGCGCTGGCGTAGACGCTTTCGCCGCGATTCGACGGGCGCTCCAGGACGCCCAGCACGACCGCGGTGCGGTTGCGGCGTGCGGCGTCGATCACGCCGTCGAGATGCCCGAAGTCGAGGTCGACGGCCTGATCGACATAGTGGGCGAACAACGCCTGCTGCAGGCTGCTGCCGAATCGCGCTCCGTCGGTGCGCTCGACCCAGAACGGGTAACCGGGCACCAGGCATTCGCCGAACGCGACCAGGCTCGCGCGCTGCTCGCCGGCGGCGTCGATCTGCTCGACCACCCGCGCCAGCGTCGCATCGCGATCCAGCCATACCGGCGCGATCTGGGCGGCGGCGACGCGCAGCGGCCGGGTCACGACGATTGTTCTCCGGGCGGGTCTTCGAGATGATGGACCATCACCAGGGCATCCTCGCGCCCTTCATAGCCCGGGTAATAGTCCGGCCGGCGTCCGATGACGCGAAATTCGTTTTGCCGGTACAGCGCAACGGCACCGTGGTTGGAGGGCCGGACTTCGAGAAACAGGCGTCGGGCCCGAAGCAGGCGTGCGTCGATGAATACGCCATCGAGCAGCAGCTGGCCCAGACCCTGGCGTCGGTGCGCCGGCGCCACGCACAGATTGAGCAGGTGCGCTTCGCCGGCGGCCGCCGAAAGGATGGCGTAGCCGCCGATATCGCCGCCAGCCCCGCTCGTGCATTCGGCAACCCGGCAGCAGTACCCGATGCGCATGCAGTCGGAAAAGATGCCCCTGCTCCAGGGATATGGATACGAGTCCTGCTCGATCTCGTGCACCGCGTCGGCATCGCTGCGGCGCATCGGGCGAATCACGTATTCGGGCTTCAGAACGGCAACCATGTCAAGCCTCCAACAGCGATCGCAAGCGCTGCCACAGCGCCCGGCGTGCCTGCGCCGAGGCGCCCAGCCGGTCCAGCGGTCCGGCTTGAACCAGGTCATCGCGCGACGCGACGCCGTCCTCGAAGACCAGAATGTGCCCGATGCCGTGGTCCCGGCAGTCGGAAAACGCAATGCCGGCGTCCGGGGAATCCGACCAGGTGCCGAACCGGCAGTCGCTCGTGCCCAGCGCCGCCCGGATGTCTTCCAGCAGTGCGGCGTGCCGATCGCGCGCCGTGTCTTCGACGACCAGCAGCCAGCGGCCGCTCCCGGCCTCCAGCCGAATGCGCCGGGACGCGGCTTCGGGCTCGGCGGGTTCGGCCACGGACGCCTTGCGGCGCCGCAATCTCCACACCGGCACGTCCATCGCCTGCAGCCGGCTGATCGCGCGGGCATCAATCACGGCCGGTCGACTCCGGTTTGCGCCTGCGCCGGCGCTGGTAGCGGCCCCTCAGCGTCATCACCAGCCCGGAGGTCACGTACAGCACGCCGATGGTGAACAGCACCGCGGGGAGATCGATCGCAAGCAGCACGATGACGATCAGCAGTACGAAAATCCAGGCGATGGGCACCCGCTCGCGCTCGCGCGAGGCGCCGCCCTTGAAGCTTAGATAGCGCAGCCTCGAGACCATCAGCGCCCCGAGCATCACGGTGAGCACCAGCATCGGCCAGGCCACGGCCGCCGGACCGATCCCGCGGCTTTCGCAGAACCAGATGGTCGACACCAGCGTACCGGCCGCCGCCGGGCTGGCCAGGCCCTGGAAGTAACGTTTGTCGGCCACACCGGCCTGGGTATTGAAGCGCGCCAGGCGCAGAGCAGCGCAGGCCGAATAGAAAAAAGCGCTCAGCCAGCCGATCTTCTCGCCGATCGGGCCGGCAAGCTCGACCGACGACAGAGACCAGCTCCACACCAGTATGGCCGGCGCCAGGCCGAACGAAACCATGTCCGACAGGCTGTCGTACTGCGTACCGAATTCGGACTGGGTGCCGGTCATGCGCGCGACGCGGCCGTCGATGCCGTCGAGCAGGCCCGCCACGACCACGGCGACGCAGGCCGCCACCGTTTCGCCCTGCACTGCAGCGATGATGGCATAGAAGCCCGCCAGCAATGCCGCAGTCGTCAGCGCGTTCGGCAACAGGTAAGCGCCTCGCGCCAGCGGCGGTCGGTTTGTGCTTTCCTCGTCGGTCAACTCGGAGCTATCCTTTATGGAAAGACGAAACGATCAGTTTCCGCACCATATCCTAAACCGACTGCCGACTGCGTGCACCTGGCCGCCGGCAGTGCGTGCCCGGCGCCGCGGTCGCGAAAGGAAATGATCGTGGACGGCGTAAAAGGCATGCGCCGATCGACGCATGATGCGAGAAGAGCGCGAAGGCCTCCGGCAGCCCGCGCTCGGGCCGGCAGCGGCTCACGGCAAGGCGCTTTGAATCCGGAAATCGTCGCCTCCCTGCGGTAGACTTGCAGGCTTGACTGTCATGCTTCCAGGCCACTCATGAGAACCAGCGCATTCCACCTCGCCACGCTGCGCGAGGTTCCCGCCGACGCCGAAATCGCCAGCCACCAGCTGATGCTTCGCTGCGGCATGATCCGCAAGCTCACCGCCGGCATCTATTCCTGGACGCCGCTGGGCCTGAAGGTGCTCAAGCGCGTCGAACGCGTGGTGCGCGAGGAAATGGATGCCGCCGGCTGCCTGGAAATGCTGATGCCGTCGATACAACCCGCCGAACTGTGGCACGAAACCGACCGCTGGGACAACTTCGGACCGCTGCTTTTGAAGATGACCGACCGCGCCGGGCGCGAGTACGCCTTCGGGCCCACCCACGAGGAAGTCATCACCGATTTCGCGCGCGCCGAACTGCGCTCCTACAAGCAGCTGCCGGTGTGCTTCTACCAGATCCAGACCAAGTTCCGCGACGAGATCCGACCGCGCTTCGGCGTCATGCGCGCGCGCGAGTTCCTGATGAAGGACGGCTACTCGTTCCATGTCGACGAGGCCAGCCTGGACGACTTCTACCAGGTGATGTACAGGACCTACTCGCGCATCTTCGAACGGCTCGAACTCCAGTTCAAGGCCGTGATTGCCGATTCCGGCAACATCGGCGGCGCCACCAGCCACGAGTTTCACGTGCTGGCGGATTCGGGCGAGGACCAGATCGCGCACGTGCCCGGCGGCACGTTTGCCGCCAACGTCGAACTGGCCGAAGCCGTCGCGACGGGCGAGCGTCCCGCACCGACCGAGCAAATGCGAAAGGTCGACACCCCCGATGCCAAGACCATCGAACAACTGGTCGATCAGTTCGACCTGCCGATCGAGAAGACGGTCAAGACCCTGGTGGTGCATGCCGCCGAAGACCAGCCCACCGCGCTGGTCGCGCTGCTGGTCCGCGGCGACCACGAGCTCAACGCGGTCAAGGCCGAGAAACTGCCGCAGGTGGCCACGCCGCTGACCATGGCCGGCGAGACGGAGATTCGCGCGGCCATCGGCGCCGGACCCGGCAGCCTGGGGCCGGTGGACCTGCCCATTCCGATGGTCGTCGACCGGGCGCTCGCCGCCATGAGCGATTTCGGCGCCGGCGCCAACATCGAAGACAAGCATTTCTTCGGCATCAACTGGGACCGCGACGTCGCACTGCCCGAGATCGCCGACCTGCGCAACGTGGTCGCCGGCGACCCGGCCCCGGACGACTCCGGCGCGCTGGAGTTGATCCGCGGCATCGAGGTCGGCCACATCTTCCAGCTCGGCACCAAATACTCCGAGGCCATGAACGCGGTGGTCATGGACGAGGACGGACGCGGCGTGAATCCGTGGATGGGCTGCTACGGCATCGGCGTATCGCGCATCGTGGCCGCGGCGATCGAACAGAACCACGACCAGCGCGGCATCGTCTGGCCCGAGCCGCTGGCCCCGTTCACCATCGCCATCCTGCCGCTGAACCACCACAAGTCCCATCGCGTGCGCGAACAGGCCGATGAGCTTTACGCTCGGCTCACCGGGGCCGGCATCGACGTGCTGCTCGACGACCGCCCGCTGCGCCCCGGCGTGATGTTCGCCGACGCCGAACTCGTCGGCATCCCGCACGTGCTGGTCATCGGCGACAAGGGCCTGGACAACGGCATCGTCGAATACCGCCGGCGCGGCGGTGAAGACGGCGAAGTCAGGCTCGACCAGCTCGAGCAGTTTGCGTTGGGGCTGGCCGGCAAGGCCTGAACGAAAAAACCTGATTCAAAAGCGTGATTGGTCGGCTTTGTTCGCGTTGATTTGCGCTTTCAAGCGCTTTCGTCCGGCTCCGGCCCGGCGCCCGGCTCGCAGCCCTGATGCATCGCACTGCGGAACGCGATGGCGGCGGCATCCATGGCGCCGCCATCGATCATGACTGCGCATCCGGGCCCAGGTGGGCGTAGCCGCGCTCGCGCGCAAGCCGCACCTGGCGCGCGCGCTCGCGCAGGCTGCCCAGCCGGGCGGTGTCGAACAGTTCCCCGCACAGCCGGCATTCGCCGTCGGCAGAGATCGGCGGCACGCCGGCCGGATCCAGGCCCTCGGCCGGACGGCGACAGCCGCGACAGACCACCCGGCCGGTAGGCTCCAGCGCCGCGTCCAGGCTGACCCGATCGTCGAACACGAAGCATTCTCCGCGCCAGCGCGAATCTTCGGTCGGCGTCGCGGCGATATAACCGAGGATGCCGCCGTGCAGCTGGAAGACTTCCGGAAAGCCCCGATTTCTGAGCCAGGCGCTCGCCTTCTCGCAGCGCACGCCGCCGGTGCAGAACATCGCCACCGGTCGGTCCGGATCCAGATGGTCGCGGCAATAGTCCTTGAATTCGGTAAACGAGGCCGTGTCCGGGTTGACCGCGCCTTCGAAGGTCCCGATCCGGTATTCATAGTCGTTGCGCGCATCGACCAGCTGCAGATCCTCGCGTTCGAGCAGCGCGTTCCAGGCCGCGGGCGAGAGCGCCTGGCCGGCGCTTTCCGGCGTTGGCCGCACGCGGGCGTCGAAGGTCACGATTTCGTCGCGCACCCGCACCTTGAGCCTCAGGAACGGCGCTGCGCCGACCGCCTGGCGGTTGATGATCGGGGCGTCGCATCCCAGCCGCGCCTCGACCCAGGCCAGCCAGTCGTCGAGTGCGCCAGCCGGACCGCTGAGGCTGAAATTGATGCCCTCGGCGGCCAACAGCACCGTACCCTTGAGTCCGGATCGGGCCGCATACGCCTCGATGCGCTCGCGCCACAACGCCAGCCGGTCGAGGTCGACGAACTGGTATCCGCTCAGGATCTCCTCGGTCGAAGCGTCATCGTTTGCCATTGCTGCATTTTACCCAATCCCCACCGGCATGCCCGCGCCCCGCCCGACAACGCACCCGCCGCGATCTTCGGCCGTCGCCGCAGGTGCCGCAACCCATTGCGGATCGGTGCTTTTCGGGCTCGGCTAAGCGCTTGGTTTTGATGAAAATACGACGTAAGCCCACGATTGCCTGCCGGTTTCGGTTCTGGTATTCTGAGTCTGGGAAAACTTTCTCGAAATCTTGTACTCCAAGATCGGTAGCGGGCGGATCGCTGAAAGGCCGGCGCCGTTTGCACCCGGATTCAGACCAACGAGTTGATCAGACAACGTGAAACCAGTACTCGCCATTTCGCTGATGACGCTTTTCCTGGCCGCCGGTGCAGGCGCCCAGGACAGCGCGGCTCCGGCGCCCTGGCATCTCGAGCCGCCCGAAAAGCGGGTCGAGTCCCCGCTGGCTTCCATCTTCCGGAATCCGCCGCTGGGCTTCGACCAGGCGTCCGGCCTCGGCGAACGGCCCCGACTGACGGTATCACTGTCGCCGCGACCTTCCGGACCGACCGTCGACGCCGACTCGCAGGCGTTTTCCTGGTCCCTCGATGCCTGGGAAATCAACACTGCCAGCCTTGCGCACATTCAGTGCAGCCGCGCCACGCGCACGATCGAATCGTTCCTGGTCGAAGACTGTCGCTTCGTCGACCAGCCCCTGCCACAGGATTCCGCCAACCTGATCCAGGTACAGGGCCGCTGGATGGCCGCACCCGGGCTGAGCTTTGGCGCAGGCGCCTACAGCGGGCGTCAACCGATCATGCCCGCGGCGGCCGCGCCGGTGTTCGATCCCGATGGATCGGGCCGCGTCAACGCCACCGGGGCCGAGCAGATCGAGGGCCTGAACATGAATGTCAGTTTTGGCCTGAGTATGGGCCAGGTCGGCAGCCTCTTGCTGGATCTCCAGCTCGAGCGCTACCGGCAAACGCCGGAGCCGCTGAGCCAGGGACTGCAACCGGCAGGACGGGTCAACGCGCCGGCAATTCGCCCGGACGGCAACCGCTACGGCAACGCGGGCCAGCTCGGGCTGGCATGGCGGGGCGGACAGTTCGGCGCCGACGTGACCGGCCAATACCAGGAATTACCGTACTGGATGGGTGAACAGCTGGAAGGCGAGGGATTCCGCTCGTTCGACATCGAGCTGTCCTGGCGCGCGCCCTTCAGTTCTTCCATCAGCGTCGGCGTTTCCAACATTCTGGACCGGCTTCCGAGCGCCGCCAATTCCGCAGACCAGGGCGTAGAGGAAGCCGTCGACGGCATTTACGGCCGCATCCCCTACGTGCGCTACAAGCATGATTTGTAGAATATCGCGCTTTTGAATCCATGATGACCTGCGGCATGAATCTTTCGAGGCTCGTACTCCTTCCGGTATCGCTTTTGTGCTGTTCGCTGATTTCGGCGCAGTCCGACCCGGTATTTTCATCGCTGGAAGAACGAATGACCGGCCGCCAATTCACGGAGACCGGGCTGCACAAGCTCAGCCCGGAAGAGCTCGCCGCGCTGAATCAGTGGATTCGCGAGCGCTCGCTGGCCGAATACGAAGGCCCGCCGGAAGACGACCGTAATGCTGCCGCAGCCGCACCGCCCGGTCGGCCCGGCGAGGCGCCGGAGATCGAGGATATGGCACGCGAGAAATTTCAGTCCCGTATCGTCGGCGAATTCTCGGGCTGGTCCGGCAACACCAGGTTCGAACTTGAAAACGGCACGGTGTGGAAACAGGACGAGCGCGACAGGTTGCGCATTCAACCGATCGAAAGCCCAATGGCCACGCTCACGCCGGGCGCATTCGGCGCCTGGAGACTTTCGATCGAAGGCCAGAACAGGGCGGTGCGTGTCGAGCGAATCGAATGAAAGCCTGACCCGGGCACTTCAATCCGATCGATCGGGAGCACGCATCAAGCGCAACCAAAGCACCCGGCCCCAACCGACCAGGTAACCGACGATTCCCAGCCCCAGTAACAGCGCCGCCGGCATGCTGACCGGAGGCGTCAACCCCGCAGGCGGCGTCATCCACCACACCAGCGTACCAATCACCACCAGTCCCATGGCCAGATAGGTCAAATTGCGCGCGTGATAAAGCTGAGTCCTCCAGCGCCGCCGCGCCAGCTGAGCGCGCTCGCCCTGGTTCAGTTCTTCAACCGCTTCGTGACAGTGCGGACAGGCCTTGGCGATTGACGAGATTCGGCGATTGCAGGACGGGCAGCGGATGATTGCCATTTATGGTTCCTTGGATGTACCAGCGGGCACACGCTGAGATTATGCACATCGACCCAAGGGCATGCAGACCCGCGTGCGTTCCACGGCTACGGGGTTTGCGCCGGTTCAGGCATCATTGCCCACGGTGTCACGATCGGGGAAAAATGCAACGCTGACCATCAGCCCGGATGTATCGCTGCGATTGGCAAAATGGATCCGCCAGCCGTAGAGGTCGCACAGGCGCTTGACGATGGAGAGGCCAAGCCCCGACCCCTTGCCGCCGGAGCCTCGACCCCGGAAGTGACGATCGAAGATATGCGGCAACTCGTCGGGCTCGATGCCTGGACCGGTATCGACAATCTGCACGCGGCCGGTCTGCACCTCGACCTCGACCTCGCCTTCCTGGGTATAGCGAACGGCGTTGCCAAGCAGATTGCCGAGCACGACCGCAATCACCGCTTCGGGCGCAATCACGTTGAGTTTCGCCGACTGACGAACTTTCAGCTCCAGCTCGCGACCCTCGATCAGTGGGCGATAATTCTGTACCAGCTGCTCGACGATCGCGCCGACGTCCTGGTTCGAGGCTTCGCCGGCCGAGCCGCGCTCGGCCCGCACCAGGTGCAGCAGGGCCGTGGTGATGTCGGTGCACTGGCGTGCCGCGCGGGCGATGCGCAGCAGCCGCTCGCGCTGCTTGGCCGGCAGATCCGGCTGGGCCAGCAGCAGTTCGGTAGCGCCCGAGATCACCGCCAGCGGCGTCCTCAATTCGTGCGAGACGTCTGCATTGAATGCCTTGTCGCGCTCGACCAGCTCGTTGAGCTTGTGCGAATACTCGTCGACCACGCCTGCGAGCTGGCCGACCTCATCGTCAGGAAAATGACGTGCCAGGTGCAGTTGCCGCTCGGTGCCTTCCAGCGCCTCCAGCCGACGCGCAAGATTCGACACCGGCGCCATGACCCGGCCGGCCGACCACACGCCCAGGGCCAGCGAAAGAAGTGAAAAAAGAAGCACCGCGCCGACCAGCGCCCACACCAGGCGCCGCGAAAGCTCGCGATTTTCCGAAACGTCATAGGTGAGGAACGCCCAGAAATCTTCGTCCTTGCGCACCGCCGCCTTGTAAGCCTTGTTGTCGGCGGCGACGTCGTGAACGCCCGACGAGAGTTCGCGAAAAGCTTCCGGCACGATCTCCGCCCGCCCGGGCCGGGTCACATAGCCCTGGATGCGCGAATAGAACGGCTCGACCACCGAAGGATTGCGCCGCAGTTCGGCCAGGTACTGATCAAGCTCCTCTTCCAGCGTACGCGCAATCAGCGCATCCTCCAGCCAGGACTGAAGAAACAGCACGGCAGCGGCGAACAGCACGCTCAGCAGCGTGCCGAACACCAGAAAAGAGAAGATGATCCGGGTTCTAAGCCTGTGACGAAGTTGCATCCGGATCGACCAGGCTGTATCCGATGCCGTGGCGCGTGGTCAGCAGCGGCTTTTCGAACGGCTTGTCGATGGCCGCGCGCAGGCTGTGGATGTGTACCCTGAGGCTGTCGCTGTCCGGCAATTCCTCGCCCCAGACATGATGCTCGAGCTCGGCCCGCGAAACCACCGCCGGCGAGGCCGACATCAGCTTTTCCAGCAGCTTGAGCCCGATCGGATTGAGATCGATCTTCTTGCCGGCGCGGGTGACCGTCAGCGTTTCGAGGTTGAAGTGCAGATCACCGACATTCAACTCGCGCGGAGCCACCCGCTGACCCCGTCTCGACAGGACTTCCAGGCGCGCTTCGACCTCGCGCAACTCGAACGGCTTGACCAGGTAATCATCGGCACCGGAATCGAAGCCGGCCAGCTTGTCGTCGAGCTGGTCGCGGGCGGTCAGCATCAGGATCGGCGTTTCCTTGCGGCTCTCCTCGCGCAGCTTGCGACACACTTCCAGCCCGTCCATGCCGGGCAGGGCAAGGTCAAGTACGAGGGCGTCGAACTCGTTGACGATTGCAAGGTGCAGCCCGGTCACGCCATCGAACGCGTAGTCGACTTCGTGGCCGCGGTCGGTGAGGTAGTCACCGAGGTTCGCCGCGATGTCGCGGTTGTCTTCAATGATCAGAATTCGCATGATTTCCGCCTTGCGGTCCGGCCCCGGCGCGCTTGAATCGCAGCGTAAAAAAAGCCCGGGCGATTGCCCGGGCCAGGGTTGTGCCCCGTTTCCGTAGTCACTAGCAGTGTCAGGCCATGGACCAGTCGCAGTTCCTTCACGACAATCAGGAGTTTACGCCCAGCAAGGTTAAGTCGTGGTTAAGAGCCGCAAGCGACACTGGAGCAACGCAGGCGCTATTCATGGTCCAGCAGATCCACGTCGCGCAGCCGGTTCGACAGGGATTCGGCGTCCCCGCCCTCGCCGAGCTTGACGGCCAGCCGCACTTCGTTGGCCGAATCGGCATGCCGCAACGCTTCCTCATAGGAAATTCTGCCGTCCTGATAGAGCTTCAGCAGGCTCTGATCGAAGGTGATCATGCCGTGGTGTACCGAGTCCTTCATGATCTGCTTGAGCTCGTCGATCTTGCCCTTGCGGATCTTTTCGGCCACCAGCGGCGTTGCAAGCATCACTTCCAGCGCCACGTGCAGCCGCCCGCCGTCCACCGACGGGATCAGTTGCTGCGCGATCACGGCCTTGAGGTTGAAGCTGAGATCCAGAAGCACCTGGCTGTGACGCTCTTCCGGGAAAAAGTGCAGGATGCGATCCAGGGCCTGGTTGGCGTTGTTGGCGTGCAGCGTGGTCAGGCACAGGTGGCCGGTTTCCGAAAATGTGATCGCGTGCTCCATGGCCTCGCGCGTGCGGACCTCGCCGATGAGAATCACGTCGGGCGCCTGGCGCAGCGTGTTGCGCAGCGCCATTTCGAACGACTCGGTATCGATGCCGACCTCGCGCTGGGTCACGATGCAGCGCCGATGCCGGTGCACGTACTCGATCGGATCCTCGACGGAAATGATGTGCCCGGTGGAATTCTCGTTGCGGTGGCCGATCATGGCCGCAAGCGTCGTCGATTTACCCGTACCGGTCGCACCCACGTTCAAGATGATGCCGCGCTTGGCCATGGCCAGGTCGCCCAGCCCTTCGGGCAGATTGAGCTCCTCGAAATCGGGAATCCTGGTTTCGATCCGCCGGCATACCACCCCGATCGAGCCACGCTGGTAGAACGCGCTCATGCGAAACCGCGCGAAGCCCTCGATCGAAATGGCGTACTGCAATTCGCGCTCGGCCTTGAACTGCTCGACCTGCTCGTCGGACATCGTGCCCAGCACGATGCTGGTCGCCGATTCCGTGGACAGCGGCTCTCGATTGACCGGTTTGATCCTCCCGTCCACCTTGATGCACGGCGGCGCACCGACCGTGACGAACAGGTCGGAACCGTTCTGTTCATGCAGCATCCTCAGCCAGCTGTCGATCACACTCATTTCCGGTCTCCTTGAAGTTGGTTCGGGCGGCGGTTCGTCAGGCAAAGGCCTTCTTGTCGACGGCCTTGCGGCGCGCCTCGGGCTTGGCGACCAGCCCGCGGCGAACCAGTTCGGAAAGACTCTGATCCAGCGTGGTCATGCCCACGTTCTGACCGGTCTGGATGGCGGAATACATCTGGGCGACCTTGTCCTCGCGAATCAGGTTGCGGATCGCCGGCGAGGCGATCATGATCTCGTGGGCAGCCACGCGACCGCCGCCAACCTTCTTGAGCAGGGTCTGGGCGACCACGGCCCGTAGCGATTCCGACAGCATCGAGCGCACCATGTCCTTTTCCTCGCCCGGAAACACGTCGATGATGCGATCGATGGTCTTGGCCGCCGACGAGGTGTGCAGGGTGCCGAACACCACGTGCCCGGTCTCGGCCGCGGTAAGCGCCAGGCGCACCGTTTCGATGTCGCGCAGTTCGCCGACCAGGATGATGTCGGGATCCTCGCGCAGCGCCGAACGCAATGCCTGGGGAAATCCCAGCGTATCCTTCTTGACCTCGCGCTGGTTGATCAGGCACTTCTTGGACTGGTGCACGAACTCGATCGGATCCTCGATCGTCAGGATGTGGCCCGCGACGGTCTTGTTGAGGTGGTCGACCATCGCCGCCAGCGTGGTCGACTTGCCCGAGCCGGTCGGCCCGGTCACCAGGATCAGGCCGCGCGGGACGTCGATGATGTCGCGAAACACCGGCGGCGCCTGCAGGTCTTCCAGGGTCCAGATCTCGTTGGGGATCACGCGAAAGGCCGCGCCCGTGCCCCGATCCTGGTGATAGGCATTGACGCGGAAGCGCGCCATTCCCGGGATGTTGTAGGAAAAATCCACCTCCAGTTCGGCCTCGAAATCGCGCCGCTGGTGGTCGTTCATGGTCGAGTAGACCAGGTCCGACATCTGCTTGGCATCGATCGCCGGCACGTTGATGCGGTGGATGTCGCCATCGACGCGGATCATCGGCGGCAGACCCGCCGAAAGATGGAGATCGGAGGCGTTGTTCTTGACCGTAAATGCCAACAGCTCGGTAATGTCCATAGAGTTCCCCGGGTTGCAGAACCGCCGATAATGTCGACGGCGCTCTCTTACAATGCGTCCGATAATACCCGATTCCGGCTTATCCACAAAATGTATGCCTCCCCGCCGCTCGCTGCGCGCATCGCGCAGCTCGACCAAAGGATCGCGCGCGCCTGCGAAGCCGCCGGGCGCGAGCGTGATTCCGTGACTCTGCTCGCGGTCAGCAAGACCCGTTCGCCGTCGGAGATCGGGCAGGCACATGCCGCGGGTATCGGGCGCTTCGGCGAAAACTACCTGGACGAGGCGGCCGCCAAGCAGGAAGCGCTGGCCGACATGGACCTGGAATGGCATTTCATCGGCCCGATACAGTCGAACAAGACGCGCGCGATCGCCGCGCGTTTCGATTGGGTGCAAAGCGTGGACCGGGCCAAGATCGTGCGCCGGCTGAACGACCAGCGACCCGATGGAAGAACGCCGCTCGACGTGCTGCTCCAGATCAACGTCGACCGCGAAGCGCAGAAAGCGGGTTGCGCGCCGGAAACGGCTGGCGAGCTTGCCGCGCGCGTGGCGGAAGCTCCCATGCTGCGGCTGCGCGGCCTGATGGCCATCCCCTCGGCCGAAAACCCGCCGGAGCGCACGCGCGCGGCATTCGCAGAAATGCGCCGGCTGTTCGAATCGCTCCGGGCCGACCACGCCGACCTGGACACCCTGTCGATCGGCATGTCCGGCGATCTGGAAGACGCGATCGCCGAGGGTGCGACCATGGTCCGAGTCGGCACCGCGCTGTTCGGGCCGCGACGCGATGCAGGTTAGAATTCAGAATATGAACGACGACAGCGCAAAGCCCTTGATCGCGATGATCGGCGCCGGCAACATGTCGCGCGCGATCATCGGCGGTCTGATCGCGCGCGGCCATCCGGCCGAACGCCTCGCAGCGGCGGATCCGGACGCCGAGACGCGCGACGCGGCAGCGCGGGAGTTCGGGGTCGCCACCCATGCCGAAAACCAGCGGGCCGTGGCCGGCGCCGATATCGTGGTGCTCGCGGTCAAGCCGCAGGTCATCGACCGGGTGACCGAATCGATCGCTTCGGCGCTTCGCGGAGACTGCGTGGTCGTCAGCGTGGCTGCCGGCGTCCCGGTCTCCAGGCTGCGCGCTCGACTGGGCGACGCGACCGCCGTCGCGCGCGTGATGCCGAACACGCCCGCGCTGCACGGCGCCGGAGCGGCGGGCATGTTCGCCGCCGGCTGCTCCCAGGCGCAGCAGCGCGCCGTGCGCACCCTGTTCGAGGCCGTCGGCAAGGTGTTCGAAATCGAGGACGAAGCGCTGATGGACGCGGTGACCGCCGTTTCGGGCTCCGGTCCCGCGTATTTCTTCGCGCTGGCCGAAGCGCTGGCCGAAGCCGGGCAGGCTGCCGGGCTGAACCGGGAAACCGCCGAGGGCCTGGCCGCCCAGACCGCAACCGGCGCCGGCGTGATGCTCGGCGCCGGCGACGCGCCGGCGGCCGAACTGCGCCGGCGCGTGACCTCGCCGGGCGGCACCACGGCCGCGGCGCTGGCGGCGCTTGAACGCAACGACTTCGCCGGCATCGTGCACGCGGCCGTGGATGCCGCGGTGGAGCGCGGACGCGAGCTCGGCGGCCCGGCCGCGACGGGCGATCCGCGGGGAGATTCCTGATGGGCGGCTCGGTCGGCAACGCATTCGGGTTTCTCGTCGAGACCCTGTTCAGCCTGTATATCGCGGCACTGATGCTGCGCGTCCTGCTCGAAGCCGTCGGCGCGGACTACTACAACCCGGTCAGCCAGGTGTTGATCACGGTCACGCAGCCGCTGGTCGGCCCGCTGGCGCGCATCATCCCGCGCATGGGACGCTTCAACAGCGCCGCGGTCGTGCTGCTCTTGATCCTCCAGACCATCTCGGTGGTGCTCGTGATGGCCATCTCGGGCTTCGCCGCCGATCCGTTGCAGGCCGTGGTGATCGCGCTGTTCCGGCTGGTCCGCATGCTGCTGGTCATGTACATGGTGCTGATCATCGCCGAAGTGATCCTGTCCTGGGTCGGCGGCGCCATGCGCCACCCGATCATTCCGCTGATCTACCAGCTTACCCGCCCGGTACTGCAGCCGATCCGGCGCCTGATACCGAGCATCGGTGGTCTGGACCTTTCGCCGCTGGTCGCCATCATCGCGATCCAGTTCCTGATGATCCTGATGGGGGTTCGGTGAATGCGAAAGCCCGGGGCGCTGGTCTCCTTGTGCGACGCTGCGTTGCACGCGGTGACGGCGCAGGAGTAGCATTGATCAGCAAAGCATTCGCTTCCGAGCGAAAAACGAATCCATACAAACCGAGACCGATGGAGAAACCAGTGATGCGTTCATTCAAGGTGATGGCCCTGTTGATGCTGGCCGGCGCACTCGCCGCACCGGCCGCAGCCCAGCAGTCGGAGCAGTTCGGCGACTACGAAGTGCACTACAACACGCTCAACACGAATCAGCTGTCGCCGGACGTTGCCAGCGTCTACGGCATCCAGCGTGCCGGCACCCAGGCGATGCTCAACATCACCGTGCTCGACCAGGAGACGCGCGAGCCGGTGGAAGCGGAGGTCAGCGCAACGGCGACCAACCTCACCGGCCAGCGTCGCGACATCGACCTTCGCCAGATCAACGATCAGGGTGCGATCTACTACATCGGCCAGTTTCGCATCCATGATGAAGAGTCGCTGAATTTCAGCGTTCAGATCCAGCCCGAATCGCACGACGGATCACCTTTCACGCTCACTTTCCGCCAGAAGTTCTTTACCGGCTGAGCCGACGGCCGGCAGCGCTTGCTGCCGGCGGAGCGCATCTTCGCGCCCGGCGCTTTTCGCAATCTCAGCCGTCCGCTGCAGCGCGGTGCTTGCGGCGCATGAATTCACGATGCGGAACGCCCAGCAGATCGGACAGCCGGCGCACGAGATGTTCCTCGTGCCGGTCCAGTCGACCATCGGCAAAACCGACTTTCCACAGCCATTCCACCAGATCGCCGCGCGCCTCGGACGACAGCTGGGTCCGAAGCTGGTGGGTGAATTCATGCAGCGAATGAGACTCGCGCTGACGCCTGCCCGCCTCCTCCATCAGCGCCCGGACTTCGGCGGCCTCCAGGTCGAACCGTTCCAGGATGGCCCGCTCGATGACCTTTCGCTCGCTGGCGTCGATGCCGGCATCGGCCGCAGCCATTTCCAGCAGCAGCACCGCCGCGGCGCGCGGCAACGCATGCTCGTCGGGCGCCGATTCGTGGTGGTTGACGATCTGTTTGAGGCTTTCGAGGAAGTTGGGCATGGAGTCTGTGCTGCTGGTGGTTTGCGGTTCAATAGCGAACCACGGATTACGCAGATCCACGCAGATTATCGAATCTGAACGGGCTTTCGACGCGACCGGAAGACTTCCGGCGAGCTCGGATCCGTTCGCCCGGGACGGGGGCCTTTTTTATCCAGACCGAATGGCCGGTGACCTGGCACTGAACGGCGCCCGTGCATGGATTGCCGGGGCCGCTGGCGAGTCGATCCGCCCATGCAAAATCGATAATCTGCGTGAATCGGCGTAATCCGCGGTTCCAGGATTTTTTCATTGACGTACCATACCGCAATGACCCCGGAACGAAAGCAACGCATCATCGACACCGCCTGCCGGCGCCAGTCCGATCTCACCGTTTTCATGGAACGGGTCCACAAGCCGCACAACCTGGCCGCGGTGCTCCGGACCTGCGACGCGGTGGGCGTCATGCGCGCCCATGCGGTCCCGGGCGAACACGGCCTGCCGGCACTCAACAATACCGCCCAGGGCGCGCAGCGCTGGGTGGAACTGAAGCGCCATGCAGACACCGAAGAAGGACTGGAAGCGCTCAAGGCCCGGGGCTTTGCGTGCGTTGCGGCGCACTTTTCCGAGCGCGCCGTGGACTTCCGCGCGATCGACTACACGCGCCCGACCGCGATCGTGCTCGGCACCGAAAAATTCGGCATCAGCCACGCGGCCGCCGCGGCCTGCGATGCGCACATCGTCATCCCGATGCACGGGATGACGCAGTCGCTGAACGTCTCGGTCGCCTGCGCCCTGATCCTGTACGAAGCCCAGCGCCAGCGTTTCGAGGCCAGCATGTACGCCGGCCACGATCCCGCGCAGGCACCGTGGCGCGACCTGATCGAGCAATGGATCGCGCGCGACCTGGCGCGCAGGAAGACGCCGCTTCCGGAGGATTGACCGGTCCTGACGTCGCGGCAACGTCTTTCGGAAGGACGACCCGCACGGCGCCATACGTGCAAAACCGGCCGACGCGGCGAAAACGGCTTCGACTTCAAGCCGGCCCCCTCGCACGCGTAGCGGCGCCGATCCGGCACTCCTACGGATACAACAACCTTCGCGTCCAGCCATCCCGGTCGGCCTCGAACAGGATCCGTTCATGCAGCCGGAACTCGCGCCCGTACCAGAACTCGATCCGATCCGGATCGACGCGGAACCCCGACCAGTGCGGCGGGCGCGGGATGTCCCGGCCGCGGTATTCATCCTCCAGCTCGGCGACCCGATCGAGCAGCGTCTGGCGATTTTCCAGTTCGCTGGATTGAATCGAAGCCCAGGCGCCGACCTGGCTGCCGCGCGGACGCGAGGCGAAATAGGCGTCGGCCTCTGCATCCGAGACCGGCGCGGCGCGGCCCTCGATGAGCACCTGCTGCTCGTTTTCGCGCCACCAGAACAGCAGCGACGCGCCCGCGTTGGCCGCGAGATGGCGGCCCTTGCGACTGCGTGTATTGGTGTAGAACACGAACCCGTCGGCGTCCCAGCTCTTGAGCAGCACCACGCGCGAGGACGGGCGGCCGCGCTCGTCCACGGTCGACAGCGTCATCGCGGTGGGCTCGGGCATTCCCGCCGCCACGGCCTGGTCGAATCCCTGGCTGAAGCGCTGCGTGATTTCGTCGTTCAATCGCATTCGAGTACCTCTTCGTAACCGGCGCGGTAGTCCGGATACCGTAGCGCAAATCCGGTGGCGGCAAGGCGATCGGCGCACACCCGCTTGCCCTGCCCGGCGCTGTCTTCCTGCTCGAACGGCCCGGGCACACCCAGGCGTTCGGCCAGCCATTCGAGCACGTCCCAGCGCGGCGCCGGACAGGCATCGCTTGCCACGTATACGGCATCGGGCGCGTCCATTTCGAGCAGATGGGCAAGCGCCGCGGCGCAGTCTTCGGCGTGGATCCGGTTGGTCCAGATCGGCGGTTCGCGCCGGCACCCGACCGGTCCGCTCCGCACCTTGTCGATCAGGTACTCGCGCCCGGGGCCGTAGATGCCCGCAAACCGCACGACCACCCCGCCGGCGGCGTGCGTCAGGCGCTCGGCCTCGAGCAGGATCTCGCCGTTGAAGCGCGCCGGCACGGTCGACGAGCGCTCGTCGACCCACTCGCCCCGGTCCTGGCCGTATACCGCGGTGCTGGAGACCATGACCAGGCGCGGCGTGTCGATGCGCTCGATCAGATTGCGCAGGCCGTCCACATAAGCTTGTCGATAGCCTTCGGGCGTTCGCGCGCCCGGCGTGGCGGTATAGACCACGCCGTCCCAGAAGCCGGCGGCCTCATTCAGCGTTGCGGGATCGGAAAGGTCGGCGCGAAGCGGCACGATGCCCGGCGCCAGTCGGGCGACATTGCGGCGCAATCCGTGGATCTGCCAGCCTGCCAGCACGCCCGGCACGCGATTGCCCAGGTCGCCGCAGCCGGCGATCAGCAGTCGTCGGGGCCGGCCCGGCATCAGGCCTGCTGCGGCTGGGGTTGTGGCTCCGCGGCAGCGCCGCCGGACGGTGGACCGCCGCGCTCCGGCGGCGGCAGGGTGCGCAGCCAGATCAGCCACACCACCAGCGCATCGAGAATGATCAGCGCCTGCCACAGGTACAGGTGGAACCACTCGAACCAGACCATGTTCCACTGGCCCAGGTAGAACAGGCTGATGATGCGCACCAGGTTCAGGGCCTGGATCGCGACAAAGCCGATCGCGAACCCGACCAGCTTGTTCTTCAGCGGCGCCGGGAAGGCAAAAATGGCGGCAAACAGGATGATCAGCGCCTCGACCCCGTTGCAGCCGGGCTCGATGGAAACCGCAAAACCCGATTCCAGGTCGCGGATGACCTTGCCGGCCGAAGCCACGCCGGAATCGAACAACTCGATGATGTTGACGCTGATCCAGGCCAGGCCGGAGGTGAACGGCAGGATCACGTGCTGCTGAACGGGCTGCAGCACCTCGATGGTGAACAGCGATACCAGCAGAATCACGAAGACGACGGAAAAGCGAAACATGAATAATCGGGCCTGAATGATCGCACCA
>JAGXKW010000005.1:12960-39548 GCA_018334995.1 Wenzhouxiangellaceae bacterium | reverse complement strand
GCGATTTCCTGTAGCATCGAGTGCATCGAGCAACGGCAGATGTTTCGTGGAGAACATTTTCCTGATCGGCCCGATGGGCTCGGGCAAGACATCCCTGGGACGCAGGGTTGCACCGAAGCTGGGCTACGATTTCATCGACCTGGACGAAGAACTGGAAAAACGCTGCGGCGTGGAAGTTGCGGTGATCTTCGACATCGAGGGCGAGCAGGGTTTCAGACAACGCGAAAGCAAGCTGCTGGCCGAGGTCGCTGCCGGATGCAGGCAGTTGATCGCCACCGGCGGCGGTTCGGTGCTGGCCGAACACAACCGCGAGGTCATCCGGGCCAGCGGCATCGTGGTCTGGCTGAGAACTTCGGTCGACCAGCAGATCCGGCGCCTGGAGCGCGACAAGCGCCGGCCGCTGCTGGCCGCCCCGGACCGGCGCCAGCGTCTGACCGCCCTGGCCGAACAACGCAACCCGGTCTACGCCGCGCTGGCGGACGCGGTTTTCGAATCGAAGAATCGGCCGCTGGTGCAGATGGCCGGCGCGCTGGAACGTACAATTCGATCCTTCGTCGACACCAACCAGAAAAACGAATGCCAGTCCTCGAACTGAACCACGCCACAGGCTGCTGCCGGATTCACCTCGAGCGCGGCCTGCTGGGCAAACCGGCAGCGTGGCGCAAGCACCTCTCGGGGACCGTCCTGATCGTGACCGACCAGACCGTCGCCGGCCACTACCTTCAGCGGCTGGTGCAGACCACGGCCGAATTCGCCCCGGCAGAACTCGTTCTGCCGTCGGGCGAGGAAGCCAAGACGATCGAGCACTGGCATGCCATCGTCGAGAAACTCGCCGCGATCGGCGCCCAGCGCGATGCCACCGTCGTCGCGCTTGGCGGCGGCGTCATCGGCGACCTGGCCGGATTCGCCGCGGCCGGCTACATGCGCGGCATCAAGGTGATCCAGGTCCCCACCACCCTGCTGGCCCAGGTCGACGCGGCCATCGGCGGGAAGACCGGTTTCAACCTGGCCGCGGGCAAGAACCTGGTCGGCGCCTTTCACCAGCCCGCAGCGGTCATGGTCGACGTCGAGACCCTGGTGACGCTCGACCAGCGCGACTTTCTCGCCGGCCTGGCCGAAGTGGTCAAGTACGGCGCGATTCGCGACGCCGAATTCATCGGCTGGCTGGAAGACAACGCCGACGCCCTGCTCCAGCGGCGCGCCGACACGCTGGAGATCGCGGTCGCGCGCGCAGCGGCGCACAAGATCGAGGTGGTCGAGGCCGACGAGCGCGAGGCCGGACAGCGGGCGCTGCTGAACTTCGGTCACACGTTCGGCCACGCGATCGAGACGGCCACCGGCTACCGCCGCTACCGTCACGGCGAAGCAGTCGCGATCGGCATGCACCTGGCGGCCGCGCTGAGCGCGCGCCTGGGCATGATTTCCGACCACGGCGCCCGGCGCCTGAGCGGCCTGCTGGAGAAACTGGGCCTGCCGATCGAGCCGCCGCGCGATATCGAACCGAAGACCCTGCTGGGCCATATGCGCCTGGACAAGAAGAACCGGGCCGGCAGAATCCGTTTGATCCTGCTGGAAACATTGGGCGCGGGCGTGATCCGCGACGACATCGAACCGAACACGCTCCTGGAGCTTTTCGACACATGACTGCAGCAATCCAAGACAGCCGTTTCATGCGCGCGCTCAGGCGCGAGCCGGTCGACCGCACCCCCATCTGGCTGATGCGCCAGGCCGGGCGATACCTGCCCGAATATCTGGCGACGCGGGCCGAAGCCGGCGATTTCCTGACCCTGGCCGGCACCCCGGAAATGGCCGCGGAGGTCACGCTGCAGCCGATACGCCGCTACGGCTTCGACGCGGCCATACTGTTTTCCGACATCCTGATCCTGCCGCACGAAATGGGCCTGGGGCTGGGCTTCACGCCCGGCGAAGGGCCGAAATTCGAGCGCCCGCTGCGCGATCCGCAAGAAATCCACGCCCTGCCGCGGCTGGATCCCAACGAGGCTACCGGTTACGTGATGGACGCGGTCCGCCTGATTCGCCGCGACCTGCCCGAGGACGTCCCGCTGATCGGCTTCGCCGGCAGCCCGTGGACGGTCGCGACCTACATGATCGAAGGCGGCAGCAGCCGCGACTTCAAGCTGGCCAAGAAGATGCTGCTCGAGCACCCGGAAGACGCCGACGCTCTGATCCGCCTGCTGGCCGACTCGACCGCCGACTACCTGCTGGCCCAGGTCGAGGCCGGCGTCAACGCGGTCATGGTCTTCGACAGCTGGGGCGGCGCGCTTTCGCCGGCGATGTTCAAGCGCTTTTCGCTGGCCGGCATGCAGCGCATCGTCGACCGGGTCAAGGCCAGCGCGCCGGAAACGCCGGTCATCCTGTTCGCCAAGGGTTGCGGCGGCATGCTGGAATCGCTTGCCGATACCGGGTGCCAGGCACTGGGCGTGGACTGGACCACCCGCCTGTCCGACGCCCGGACCCGCGTCGGCGATCGCGTGGCGCTGCAGGGCAACCTCGATCCCGTGGTGCTCACGACCAATCCCGAAGTGGTCGAGCGCGCGGTGGCCGATGTACTCGAAGACTTCGGACCGGGCAGCGGGCACGTGTTCAATCTCGGACACGGCATTACGCCCGACGTGCCGGTCGAGCACGTCCAGGTGCTGGTCGATACGGTGCGCCGGCTCAGCCAGCGACGATCCGCCTGAGTTCGCTTCGCTGACGAGAACGTCGGCCGGCCCCTCTACTGCGACGAATGGCGGGTGATCAAGGCGGGCTGAAGCGAAAGTCCATCAGCGCGCCGATCAGGCGCGCTTCGGTCAGCGGCGCGCGGATCCGCGGCATGGCGGCCATCGCATCGGAAACAGCGTCGCCAAGATGCCAGCAGCCCAGGCCGTGCGCGCAACAGTCCTGCGCGAAAGCCGGATCCAGCTCGTCTTCGTGCCAGATCAGCACATCGAGGCCGGCACGTTCGGGCGGCAGCGATGCATCCAGTTCAACCAGTTCGATGGACCAGCGCTGCGCCAGCCGCACGACCTGTTCGCGGTCGGCCGGCGCGACCGCGGCGGCCAGGCGCAGGCCGCGCAGCAGCGCCGGCGCGAACGGCTGATGCCGCCGCATGCCGCTCAAGGGCAGGTGCAAGCTGAAGCAGCTGCCCTCGCCGGGTTCGCTGACCAGGTCGAGCCGGCCGTGCATGGCGTCGACCAGCCGGCGCGAAATCGCCAGTCCCAGCCCGGTGCCGCTGTGCTTGCGCGTCGACACCGACTCGAGCTGGGTGAATGGCTCGAAAAGCTCGGCGCGCACCGCCGCGGCGATCCCGGGCCCGGTATCGGAAACCGACAGTACAAGCAGATCGTTTTCGTCCAGGCGCGCGTCCAGCGCGACCCAGCCGGCGGCAGTGAACTTGATCGCGTTGCTGACCAGGTTGCCGAGGATCTGGGCGATCCGGTCGGCGTCGCCGATCGCCATCACCGGCAGGTCGGCGGCGATCCGCAGCCGCAGATCGAGACCCGACGCGAACGCGTTGGATGCATGCAGGTCGACGACGCGTTCGAGCAACGGCACCAGTTCGAACGGCCGCGATTCGAGCTCGACCCGGCCGGCCTCGATGCGCGAAAGATCCAGTACGTCGTTGAGGATGCGCTGCAGCTGGCGGCCGGATCCGCGCATGGTATCCAGCATGTCCAGCCGACCCGGATCGCTTTCGGCCTGCTCGAACAGCTCCATCATGCCGAGCAGCCCGTGCAGCGGTGTACGGATCTCGTGACTCATCGTGGCCAGGAATTCGGACTTGGCTTCGCTGGCCTCGTTGGCCCGGCGCGCCAGCTTGCGCACGTCGAGCAGAAGCCGCGCATTTTCCAGCACCTGCCCGGCCGCCTGGGCGAAAAGGTCCAGCCTGCCGCGCAGCCCGCCGCGTCTTTCGTCGTCGAGCTCCGGCAGCCAGACCGCGGCCAGCGCCCGGTCGTCCTCGCCCAGTTGCAGCACCTCGCCCGGCCCGCCTTCGGCGATCGCGGCGTCGAATCGGGCCCGGTCCACGGCCTGCGCAGCGTCGCCGAACGACCGGACGCCGCCGGGGAAATCGGGCTGGATGTAGCCGACGTGGCAGTGCGATACCTTGAACAGCTCCAGCACGGCCTGGCCAATGGTCTGCGCCAGGCGTTCCGGCTCAAGGCTGCGGTTGAGCCGGGCCAGCAGCTCGCGCTGGCGGTCGGCAAGCTGCTGCTGCTCGCTGGCCCGCCGCAGCGATTGGCGCCGCCGTCGTCGATCCACCATGGCGCGCCATCCGGTGCCCGTCAGGGCCAGGGCGATCAACCCGTAGACTGCCCAGGCCGCCGTCGAGCGCCACGGCGGCGGCGCGATCGTGAACTCGGCGCGGTCGCCGGTGCGGTTCCAGATGCCGTCGACGTTGGCCGCCTGGACCTCGAACACGTACCTGCCGCTGGGCAGATTGCTGAAAAACCGCGTGGTCTGACCCTGAAGCTCCTGCCAGTCATCTTCCCATCCGGTCAAACGGATGCGATACCGGTTCTGCGCGGGATTGATGTAGGACAGGGCGAGGAAACTGAATTCCAGCGAATTCTGCCGCCAGTCGAACTCCAGCGGCGCATCACGCGCGCCGTCCAGCGGGTAACGCCGATCGCCGGCGCGGACCGAAATCAGGTGAACCGGCGGCGGCCACGGCGTCGGCTGGATCACGGCCGGATCGACGGCCAGCAGGCCGTTGTTGGTACCGGCGACGAAACGCCCGTCGGCCAGGTCGACGACCGCGCGCGCATTGAACTCCGATTGCATCAGGCCCTCGCGCGCCGAGAACAGCCGAAACTTGCCGCTCTCGGTATCCAGTCGGGCCAGGCCGACGCTCATCAGGAGCCACAGGTTTCCGGCCCGCGGTACAAGCGACTGCACCCGCCCCGGCGGCAGGCCGTCGCCGGCCGTGTAGCGCTCAATCGCCCGGAGGCCGCCTTCGCCGACCGCGAACGCTTGCAGCGCCGAATCGGCGGCGAGCCACAGCCGGTCGCCCTGGAACGCCAGCGAAACCAGGTTCGCGCTTTCGGCGCGATACACCTTCTCGAAAGCGCCGTCTTCGGTCTGGCGGTACAGTGCGTCGGCGGCGAGCAACCACCAGTTTCCCGCCGGGCCGCGCACGATCTGCTTCAATGGAGAAGTGCCCAGGCGCCGCGGCGGATCGGCATCGCTGGACCATCTTTCGAGCACCTCGCCCGATGCATCCAGCCGCAGGAGATAGCTGTCGCCGGCCGCCCAGATTCCGTTCGCCCCGGCCGGCGCCATGAACTTGAAGTGGTCCTCGGCAGTGTTGCCGTGCTCGATCAGGGTCCGCGACTCTCCGCGATCGCGCTCGCCGAGCACCAGCAGGCGCCGGGTCAGCGACCAGATCGAATCCCCGGTCACGTGCAGCCCGATGACTTCGCGACCCTCGAAGCCCAACTGCATGTCGGTCGGGCGCGTGCGGCCCGTTTCCGGGTCGAACGCGAATACGCCGTGATTGGCGCTGCCCAGCCACACCGAGCCGGACGGACCATTCGCGACGCTGGTGACCCGCTCCAGTTCGACCCCGTCCGCCCGCGGCCGGATCGGACTGAAACCGCGCCAGCCCGGCGGCAGCCGGGCGATGCCCCGGCCGGTGGTCGATAGCCAGACGCCGCCTTCTGCGCCCGGCATGACGTCGTTAACCTGAACCGAGTCCAGGCTTTCCTGATCCGGCCCGAAGGCGACCGAACCGGACTCGCCGGTCGCGGGATCGAACAGGTCGAGGCCCCGCCGCATGCCGAGCCAGAGACGGCCGTCCGCGGCCGGGCTGGCGACGTTTACCGAACCGTCTAGATCCCAGGTCTCGACGATGCGCGCTTCCGGGCCGGCGCCGTTGCCGTCGCCCAGATCCATCCGGATCACGCCGCTGCTGCCAGTGACGAATGCAGTGTCGTTCCCGGTCAGCAGCAGGGACAGAAAAACCTGGAATTCGCTGTCTTCGGCTGCAACGACGCGTCTGAATGCGTACGACGAGGACTTTTCGACGCGCCACAGGCCGTCGGTGCGCAACAGCCACATCCGGCAGTCCTCGCCGACGACCAGCTGAAGGCCGAAGCCCGAGTCGGGCAGCCCCGACTCGCCCGGCGCGAAGTGGGTCGTCGCACCGCTGCCCGGATCGATTCGCACCAGTCCGTCGGTGGCGTAAACGCCCCACACCGATCCATCGCAGGCCTCCGCCATGGACCAGACGTAGCGGCCACGCAGCGGACCGTCGTCGCGCTCGTTGGCCCAGTGCCGCACCACGTCCACGCCGCGTACGCGCACGATGCCGCGCTCCGAGATCGCGGCCCAGACATCACCGTCGTCGGCGGCCATCAGGCTCAGGATGTTGTCGCCCGGCAACGATCCGGGCCGGTCGGGATCGCGCCGCAGGACGTTCAACCGCACGCCTTCGTGGCGCACCAGGCCGCCGCGCGTGCCGATCCAGACATAACCGGCACGGTCGCGCACGATGGCCTCGACGTCGGGATTGGGCAATCCATCGGCGGTGGTCAGCCAATCGACGACGGTGACCGACCGGGCATGGCCGGACTGAAATGCAGTCAAGAGGAGCAGGATCGACAGGAGACACAGCGCATGCCGACCTGCGCGACGCGCGCGATTCCCCGAAATACTCGACCGCCCCGAAACCATGCCCGGAGCATAGCGGATTCGGTTCACGCTGCCAACGCTCGAACGCCAGAAACCCGTTATGCCCGAATGCGGTCGCCCAGGCGGGTCACGTTGGCCGGCTCGTGCAGGCGCGCCAGGCCGGCCTTCAGGATGGCATCGGCCGAATGCGACTCCGGGCTGCCCGGGCACTGGATGGAGAAACTGAGCTTGAGATTCATGGAGCGCCCGGGAAAGCGCGCCGGATTGCGCGCCAGGCGCTGGCGCAGGCGCGCTTGCAGTTGCCTGGCGCCGGCCGGAGGCGTCGCCATCAGGATCATGCTGAATACCGCTTCGTCGCTGCGTCCAATCGTGTCCTCGGTGCGGACTTCGCGCGCCAGCACGCGCTCGAGATGACGCATCGTGGATTCTGCCCAATTCAGGCCGAAGCGCGACGCGAGCTGCGAGTAGTCGTCCAGCCGCGCATGCAGGATCGAGTATTCCAGTCCATGCCGGTCGTGGAAACTGCTGATCTGTTGGACGCGATTGACGAAACCGTTCCGGGTCTGCTCGACGTTCGGCGCGCCGACCGAATGCGCGCGCGGGTTCGGGTGGCCTTGCCTGCGCCGCAGGCAGTCGTGTGCCGGCTCGATGAGGTCGTCCCCGGAAAAGGGTTTCGGCACCAGGTTCGTGGCGCCGGCATCCAGCGCGCGGCGGCGCCCGGCTTTCTCCTCGACGCCGGTCACGACCAGCACCGGCAGCGCGCGAATCCGCGCGTGCTCTGACTTGCGGATCCGGCGGATCAACTCCACGCCGTCGACTTCGGGCATCATCAGGTCGGTGATGACGAATTCGATGGCGTCGTCCTGCACGAGGCGCTTCCACGCCTGCCGGCCGTCCTCGGCCAGCACCACGTCGAAATGCGCGCGCAGGAAACGCTGTCCGGCGAACCGCATCAGGCGCGAGTCGTCGACGAACAGGATTCGCGGCCTGGTTCCGTTATTGACTGCGCTGTGGTGCACCGGGATTTCCTTGCCGCGCATCGCGGAATGTTTCCAACCGCCGTCGCAATCGCGCGCCGGCTCGCAGTCATATCAATACAATTTGGATGCCAATGCCCCGGGATCACCCGCAGCCCCCGGCGCACCGGAAATCCGGACCGGCGATCGCGGCCGGGTCCTGCCGCGATTCGTCACAAAGCGACCGCGCTGCAGAACGACACGGGCAGATTGACGCCGAAACGCTCGCGGCCGGCACCTGAAGCTGGAAATTCAGCTGACGTCGCGAGTGTCTACTGCCGGATCGCCTCGAACTCGAAGCGCAGCGCGACTTCGTCGCCGACCAGCTCGTTGCTCACGGCGTAATCCATGCCCCAGCGGCTGCGCTCGATGGTCGTTTGCGCCGAAATGCCCAGCGTTTCCCTGCCGTGGCCGAACGGATACTCGCCGCGCTTGTTGATGGTCACGTCCAGCTCCACCGGGTGCGTTCGGCCCAGCAGCGTCAGGTCCCCGGTGAGGGTGCCGCCGTCGTCGTCGTCCGGTTCGAAACCGCTGGCCTCGAACACGATGCGCGGATGGTCTTCGACGGCGAGAAAATCGTCGCCCCGGACGTGTTCGTCGCGTTCGTCGTGATTGGTGAACACGCTGGCCGCATCCACCTCGACCCGACCGTCGGCCAGTTCACCGGATTCGGGGTCGTAGCGGAAGCTGCCGCCGGCCTCGAGAAACATGCCGATCTGGCGCTGGTAATTGATGTGGTCGACTTCGAAGGCGACCGAGAAGTGCTCCGGGTCGATCTTCCATTCGGCCGGTTCGGCGTGCACGCTGCCCGCGCTCAATGCCGAGGCAGCCAAAAGAATCAGGATCGAGTTCGATGTTTGCATGGAATCCTCCGCTCGGAAGTTGCATCAGGAAATTCGGACGCGCCTGCGCCACAGCCACAGCGTGTCGCGCGCGAACGAATGCGTCAGCGCCGCCAGGGCCAGCGCAAGGGCCGCCTGGGCCAGCAGGGGTGGCAGCCAGGGCAGCAACGCCGCGGCCAGCACGAAGCCCTGCGCCGCGCAGACGAACTTGCGCCAGCGGCTGAGCGGCAGCTCGCGCCGCAGCCACGGCCAGGCCCGACCGGCCGCCACGAAAGCATAGCGCATGCCGCCGATGGCCAGCACCCAGGGCCCGGCCCGGTCGGCGAGCACGACGGCGATGCTGAGCACCAGGATCAGCAGCGCGTCGACTTCCATGTCGAAGCGGGCGCCGAAGCGGGTGGCGCCGTCGAGCAGGCGCGCGATCCAGCCGTCCAGCCCGTCGAGCACCAGCGCCGCGGCGGCGAGCGCGGCGAGCACGGCACCGTGGCGCTGCACGATTTCCGGCAGCGCCAGCACGCCCGCCAGCACCGCGACCAGCACGGCGCGTGCCAGCGTGACGCGGTTCGGCCAGCCGAATCCGCCGCGCGCGGCCGACCAGAAGCGGTAGACCGGCACGGCGACCCCCAGGTAGACCAGCACCGAACCGGCCACCCACGCCGGCGAAGTCGCCAGCCAGACCTGCAGCCCGAATGCGAGCGCGGCCGCAGCTGCCATTCCGGCGGCAAGATCGGGCACGATGGTCGACCGACCCGGAATATGAAACGGCGGTTTTGGACTGGATCGGGTCGTCGGTCGCATAGTCCGGCTTCGGTTCGGATACGCGCGCTGCAGCGCATGCACATCGCAGTCTCGCACTTCACGGACAATACGTCACATGAGTGAAATAAATCCATCCGCGCGCGCCTTCTGGACGACCGGACCCGGACGCGGCGAACTGCGCCGCCAGCCGCTGGCGGCGCCGGATGCCGACGAGGTGCGCGTGCGCGCGCGCTTCAGCGGCGTCAGCCGCGGCAGCGAAGCGCTGGTATTCGCCGGACGCGTGCCCGAAAGCGAATTCGACCGGATGCGCGCGCCGTTCCAGCAAGGCGAATTCCCGTATCCGGTCTGCTACGGCTACGCCAGCGTCGGCGAAGTCGAGGCCGGTGCGCCCGCGCTGCTCGGCCGGCCGGTCTTTTGCCTGCACCCGCACCAGGACCGCTACGTGGTGCCCGCCGCGTCGGTCGTGCCGTTGCCGAATGCAGTGCCGATGCCGCGTGCGGTATTGGCGGCCAACATGGAGACAGCCCTCAACGCGGTCTGGGACGGGGCGCCCGGACCGGGCGACCGGATCGCGGTCGTCGGCGGTGGCGTGGTCGGCCTGCTGACCGGCGCGCTGGCCGCCGGCATTCCCGGCTGCCGGGTAACCCTGATCGACGTCCAGGCACGCCGGCGCGCCCCGGCCGAGGCGCTCGGCATGCGCTTTGCCGAACCCGGCGACGCGCCGGCCGACTGCGACCTCGTGTTCCACGCCAGCGGCAATCCGGCCGGCCTGACCACGGCTCTCGAGTGCGCCGGCCTCGAAGCGCGCGTGATCGAAATGAGCTGGTACGGCGATGCCATGGTGCCGGCGCCGCTCGGCGCGGCGTTCCACGCTCGCCGCCTGACGCTGCGCTCCAGCCAGGTCGGCCACGTTCCGCCTGCGCGCCGGCCGCGCTGGAGTCGCCGGCGACGCCTGGAAACGGCGCTTTCACTGCTTGCCGAAGACCACTTCGACATCCTGATTTCCGGCGAGAGCCGCTTCGACGAGCTGCCCGAGATCATGCCCCGCCTGGCCGGCGGCGAAACCGACGCCCTGTGCCACCGCATTCGCTACTGAATGCCGCTGACTTGTCCCCAATCTGCCGAGGAATGACCCGCATGTACACGCTGACCGTCCGCGACCATTTCATGATCGCCCACAGCTTTTCCGGTGAGAGATTCGGCCCGGCCCGCAACCTCCACGGCGCGACCTACGTGGTCGACGCCACGTTCCGGCGTGCCGAACTCGACGCCGACGACCTGGTCGTCGACATCGGCCTGGCCTCCGAAGTGCTGGCCGCCATCCTGGCGCAGTACAACTACAACAACCTCGACGAGATAGCCGCGTTCCAGGGCCGCAACACCACCACCGAGTTTCTCGCCGGCATCATCCAGCGCCAGCTGGTCGAGGCCGCGCGCAGCAACGGGCTCGGACCCGACAGCGAAAGGCTCGACAGCATCCGCGTCTCGCTGGGCGAATCGCACGTGGCCTGGGCCAGCTTCGAGGGGCCGTTGTGACCGGCCCGACCCACCCGACCACCGTCGAACCCGTCGCTGCCGGACCATGAATCGCCGGCCCATCAGCCTGATCGTCCCGGGCGACCCCGACCAGCCAACCGGCGGCTACCGCTACGACGCCCGCATCGCCGCCGAGCTTCGCCGACTCGGGAACGAAGTCGACGTCATCGGTCTGCCCGGCCGCTTTCCCGACGCCGACGATGCGGCGCGGGAAGCGATGGAACGCACCCTGCGCGCCCTGCCCGCCGATCGAATCGTCGTGATCGACGGGCTGGCATTGGGCGGACTGCCCGAAATCGCCCGGCAGCATGCCGACCGGCTGGCGCTGGTCGGCCTGGTGCACCACCCGCTGGCCGACGAGACCGGGCTGACGCCGGCGCTTGCCGCGCGCTTGCTCAAATCCGAACCCGAGGCGCTGGCGGCCTGCCGGCGCATCGTGACCACCAGCGCGTTCACCGCCGGCCGGCTGGGCGAGCTGGGCGTGGCGCGCGAGCGGATTCGCGTCGTGCCGCCGGGGGTCGACCCGGCGCCGGTCCGCCAGCCCCGCGCAACGGCCGAACAGCGGCTGCTTTGCGTCGGCAGCCTGGTGCCGCGCAAGGGCCAGGACCTGCTCGTCGAAGCGCTGGCCGGGCTGACCGAGTTTGCCTGGCGGCTGACACTTGTCGGCGATCCCGGCCGCGACCCCGGGTTCGCCGACTCGCTGCGATCGGCCATCGAAGGACACGGGCTGGACGCGCGCATCGAGATCCCGGGCGTACACGATACGGCCGCCCTGGACGCCGTCTACCGCGCGTCCGACGTGCTGATCGTGCCGTCCCACTACGAGGGATTCGGCATGGTCGTGACCGAAGCGCTGGCGCGCGCCCTGCCGGTGATCGCGACCGACGGCGGCGCGCTGGCCGACACATTGCCGCTGCGGGCCGGGCTCCAGGTGCGGGCCGGCGACCGGCAGGCGCTGGCCTCGGCACTGCGGCGCTGGTTCAGCGACCCCGAGCTTCGACTCGAAAAGACCGCCGGCGCGCTCGACGCCCGCAGGACGCTGGACGACTGGTCCGCGGCGGGCCGGCGGTTCGCGGCCGCGCTGGATTTTGACGTCCGGGAGAACGCATTGTGAGCGAACGCTTCGAAGCCGACTGGCTTTCGCTGCGCGAGCCCGCCGACGCGGCCGCGCGCGACGCCGATCTGGTCGGCCGCGCCAGCGCCTGGCTGGCCGATCGGCCGCGGTCGCTGGCAATCACCGACCTGGGCGCAGGCAGCGGCGCCAACCCGCGCTTCCTGGCCCCGCGCCTGCCCGGCCCGCAGCGCTGGCGCCTGGTCGACCACGACGCCGGACTGCTGGCGCGCGCGGCGGACCGGCTGGCCGGGCTGCGGGACCTCGATGGGAGCGACGTGCAGTTCGAAATCCGAGCAAGCGACCTGGCCGAAGTCGACGCGGCGATTTCGGAAAATACCGTCCTGGCGACCGCCTCGGCGCTGTTCGACCTGGTCTCGGCCGACTGGATCGATGCACTGGCCGCGCGCTGCCGCCAGGTCGGCTGCGCCGCGCTCTGGACGCTGACCGTCGATGGCGGCTGGCATTTCACCGGCCCGGCCGCCACGCCCCGGACGCAGACCGAAGACGCCGCCATGCGCGCTCTGCTGCAGGCTCACCAGGCGCGCGACAAGGGCCTGGGCCGCGCGCTGGGCGGGCATGCCCCGACCGCGCTCCGGACCGCGTTCACGAGCCGGGGTTTCGACGTCTTCGAGGCCCCCAGTCCGTGGCGGCTGGCGCCGGACGCGCACGTCGAACTCGCCGTCGCCCTGCTCGACGGCTGGCACAGCGCGCTGCTCGAGCAGGCGCCGGATGCCGCGCGCCGCGTCGACGCCTGGCGGCGGGAGCGTCGCGCAGACCTGGAAGCCGGCACGCTGGGCGTCGAGGTCGGCCATGTCGATCTCTACGCCGAGCCGGCGCCGCGGCCCGGCGACGCCGCGCGATTGTCATGATTCGCGCGGCACGCTCTTTCCGGGCCGCCGTACCGCTGCGCGCGCTGGTCAGTCTGGGCCTGCTGGCCGCGCTGGCGCTGTGGCTGGACCCGGCCGCCGTGGTCGACCGGATCCGCGGCGTGGACCTCTCGTGGCTGGCGGCCGCGCTGGCAATCGGCACCCTGCAGTTCGCGCTCTCGGCCGAGCGCTGGCGCCGGACCGCAGTCCGGCTGGAAGTCCCGCTGGGCCGGCGCGAGGCGCTGGCCAGCTACTACGTCGCCGCGTTCGCCAACCAGGTTCTGCCCGGCGGCGTGGTCGGCGACGCCGGACGGGCATGGCGGCACTCGCGCGTTTCGGGCCGGACCGGGCCGGCCGTGCGCGCGGTGGTACTGGAACGGGCCTCGGGGCAGCTGGTGCTGTTCTTCGCGCTGCTGGTCGTGCTCGTGGCCACACCGCCCGGGGCCCGGCTGCTGAGCGCCATGAAAGTGCCCGGGGCCGCCGGGGCCCTGCCGGCGGCGCTGGTCGTCGCCGTGACCGCAGCGCTTGCGGCCGCGGCCGTTTCCGCCTGGCGGGCCGGATACGCGCCGGGCTGGCTGCAAACGCTGGTCCGGGACGCACACCGGGCGCTGCTGGCGCGCAACGCGTGGCCGGCCCAACTGGCGCTGTCGCTGGCAGTGCTGGCGACCTACTGCGCGATGTTCGCCTGCGCCGGGCGCATGATCGGCAGCGATCTGCCCGCGACCATGCTTGCGGCCCTGGCGCCGATCGTGCTGCTGGCGATGCTGCTGCCGATATCGGTCGGCGGTTGGGGGGTACGCGAAACCGCCGCGGCCGGCGTCTGGGCCGCGCTCGGCTGGCCGGCGGCCGAGGGCGTCGCGATTTCGGTCGCATACGGCGCGCTCAGCCTGCTGGCCAGCAGTCCCGGCGCGCTCATCCCGCTGCTGGTCCCGCGCGCGCAACCGCGCTGACCTCGACGGCGGTCGGAGTCAAAGCTCGATATCGAACAGCGTATCTTCGCCCAGGAGATAACGGCGCATCGGTGGCCGCGGCACGTCGCGCAGGCGCTGAACCGGCGCCAGGCTCAGTCCGGGACGACCCGAACCGATCAGCAGCGGCGCGACCAGCACGTGCAGCCGATCCAGCGCGCCGGCGTCGAAAAAATGCGAGAGCGTGGTCGACCCGCCCTCGACCAGCACGCGGCGGCAGCCGACGCCCGCCAGCGCCGCCAGCACATCGCACGGCGCCACGCCGCCGGCGGCGTCATGATCCGCAGCGCCGTCCCCGGTCCGATGCAGCGGCACGCGCTGCACGTGCGCGGCCGGCGGATCGAGCCGGTCGATGCGCGCGGCGTCGACCAGGTGCAGCGTCGGCGCGGCATCGGCCGCCGGCGCCAGCGGCGAGACGCCGGCCGGCGCCCGTCCGCGTGGATCCAGCACGGCCCGCACCGGGTCGGGTCCGGGCACGTGGCGCACCGTCAGCTGCGGGCGATCGGCCACCATCGTGCCGACACCCACCAGCACGCAGTCGACCAGCGCGCGCAACCGGTGCAGATGCACCAGCGCGGCGTCGCCGTTGACGTAGTGCGAATCGCCGGTCTCGGTACAGATCCGCCCGTCCAGGCTCTGGCCGATCTGGCCGATCACCAGCGGTCCGAGTGACCGGGCCAGCGGCAGCAGGCACTCCAGCATCTGGAGCGCGGCCGGCTCGATCGCGGTGCGATCGCGCATGGCCGCCTCGAGGTCGACGCCGGCTGCGCCCTGGCTCCGGCCCGCAGTTGCAAGGATTGCCTGCCAGGCGGTTTCGATCTTCATTTTCATGGACATCATTGTCGCCCGATCGCGTGGTGGAGCAATGTGAATTTGGCGTTGGCAAAGCAACGCTTCACGCATTCGAGCGCGAAACTCGGTTATTTTGGTGCGGGAAACAGCGCAACTGGATATCTGCATGCAGCAATGCGAACGGGCCATGTTCGATCTGCGCCGGGGCGTCGCGATCATCATTCGCGATGCCGGCGACGATGAAAGCCGCCTCGTGATCCCGGTCGAGACGGGCTCGCCGCGTTCGCTGGCAACGCTGCAGGCCGAGGCCTGCGAGGCACCGTCGCTGGTGCTCGCGCCTCAGCGCATGCGCCGGCTCGGCGCGCCCGACGCCGCCGATTGCGGGCGGCTGACATTCGCTTCCGGCCAGCCCGTGGACATGGCGCGGTGCCGGCAGATCGCCTACGGCCCGGCGTCCGGCTTCGAACTCGAAGGCCTTGCGCGCCAGGCGCCCGGGCCGGCCGACTGCGCGGCCGTGGAGCTGCTCAAACGCGCGCTGCTGATTCCGGCCGCGCTGACCGCGCCGATAAAGGCAGCCGCCGTCCGCCGCCTGCTCGACAGCAGGACGGCGCTCGATGTTTCGGTCGACGAAATCGACGCCTGCGTCGAGAGTTCGGCCGGCCGCCTGCGCCGCGTCAGCGAAGCCGACGTGCCGCTGGAAGTTGCCGCCCGGACCCGCTTCATCCTGTTCCGCGAACCCGACGGCCTGCGCGAGCACGTCGCGCTGCTGGTCGGCGACCCGGAAACCTGGCCCGATGCGGTGCCGGTCCGGCTGCATTCGGCGTGCCTGACCGGCGACCTGTTCGGCAGCCTCCGATGCGACTGCGGCGAGCAGCTGCGCAACGGCGTGACCCGGATCGCCTCGGCCGGCGGCGGCGTGCTGCTGTACCTGGCCCAGGAAGGACGCGGCATCGGGCTGGCCAACAAGCTGCGCGCCTATGCCCTGCAGGACGCCGGCGCCGACACCATCGACGCCGACGCCGCGCTGGGCTTCAGCCCGGACGAGCGCCACTTCCGCATCGCCGTCGAAATGCTCGAACAGCTCGGCGTCAAGCGGGTCAGCCTGCTGACCAACAACCCGCGCAAGGTCGCCGCCATCGAAGCCGGCGGCATCGAGGTGGCCGACCGCGAAGCCGTCTACGGCCGGCTCAACGAGCACAACAAGCGCTACCTGCGCGCCAAGGCGGATCGATCCGGCCACCTGCTGGAAGCATGGCTGGGCACTGAATCCGAGGCGGATTAGGTTCCTTGGCTTCGCTGGCGGGTCAATCCGGCGCCGGGGCGAAGGAATCGATGTCCAGCGCCGCCGCTTCGCCAATCACCCGGGCGATTCTTTCGGCGTAGAACTCGACCAGCCGGGCGCCCTGCTCGGCCGTGGCGGCCGCGGCGTTGCCGATCACGCCCCGCCGATTCAGGTCCTCGGAAAGCCAGCCGAACGCCGCGGCACCTTCCGGGCCCAGCAGCGCACCGCCGGCGCCTTCGGTGCCGTCGCCCGGGATGTTTTCAGCCGCGAAATCGGCCACCCGGTCGCGCCGGACCCGGGCCGGGGCCAGGTGCAGCATCAGCGCCGTCTCCAGCCAGCCGCCGTGAAAGCCGCGCGCCAGTTCGGCGACGTCGCCGCCGGGCGGGTCACCCAGCCGGGTGTAGGTGCACTTGACCGCCAGCATGCCGAAGCGGCGGCGAAGCCCCAGGGCGGCGATGTCCATGGCGGCGCGGTTGCCGCCGTGGCCGTTGACCCAGACCAGCCGCCGGACGCCGGCGCGCGCAAGGTCGGCGCCGAGCGTCTCGAGCAGGTTTGCCGTAGTGCGGGCATCCAATCCCAGCGTGCCGGCAAACGACTTGTGCTCGTCGCTGGCGCCGATCGTCATCGGCGGCAGCGCCACCGCGTCCAGCGACTCGTCCAGCCGCTCGAGGGCGGCATTCAGCAGCGCCTCGGCAATCACGCTGTCGGTACCCAGCGGCAGGTGCGGGCCGTGCTGCTCCACCGCGCCCAGCGCAACGACCGCCACCGTCCGGTCGTCGATATGCCGGCCCAGTGCCGGCGACGTGAAGTCCTGCCACCTGTTCATCGCACCAGTGTAGCGTCGACAAGCCGGGCATAGAGATCGCCCGAAGCGAGGCCGTCGGCGCCGGCGGCCAGCCAGTCGCGCACCGGGCCGGCCGGGCGCCAATCGTCCCACTGGAATCGGCGCTGCTCGCCGGCCACGGCATTGAATCGGTACTCCCCGAGGCCTTCCAGGCGGTCCACGCACGCCCCCGCCACGTCCAGCGCGCCGGCGACGAATTCCACCGAAAGCGCCGGCAAGGGCCGGCTCAGACCGGCCAGCACTTCGGCCTCGTGTCCCTCGACGTCGATCTTGCAGAAGCCCGGCCGGCCGTGGATTTCGATCAGTTCATCGAGCGTGGTCACCGGCACTTCGATGCGGCGGTCCCAGCGCACGGCCGCAAAGCTGCGATTGCGTGCCCCGATCCGCCGCGTCCAGCGCGCGTCGATCGAAGACACGGTGGGCGTGGCGCGGCTGACCTGCAGTTCGGCGACCCCGGCCGCGGCACCGACCGCCTGCTCGAGCACCTCGACGCGCCGTCGGCGGCCGATCGTGCGCTGGAGAAATCGCGCCAGCATGGGCTGCGGCTCGAGTGCCAGCACGCGCGCGCCCAGCGCCGCGAACGCCAGTGCGCGGTCGCCCACATGCGCGCCGATGTCGAACACCAGGTCGCCTTCGGCAATGAACGGCGCGTACAGCCGCCTGAGCCCGCGCTGGCGGCCCGGCCGACGGTAAAGCCACAGCGACCGCGCCAGGCCGAGCGCGTCTCTCAGCCCGCTCCCGGGCTCAGCCACGACCCGGCGCAGGGCTGAAGTGTCGATTCCCGTCCATGCAGCCGATCATACCCGCCGCGCGCATCGTTCCAGGCCACACGGAATGCTCATGCATGCGCGATACCCTTGCCCGCACTTCAAACGGGACTCGATCCATGTCCGCTCCAATCGTGATTCTCGGCGCCCACGGCGGCATCGGCGAAGCACTTGCACGCCGTCTGGCCGCCGACGGCCACTCATTGTTCCTGACCGCCCGTGACGAAAGCGATATCGCCGATCTCGCCGATGAGCTCGGCGCGAAAACCGCATCGCTGGACGTCATGGACGCCGACGCGATTGCCCAAGCCGTCGGCCAGGCCGACCAAGGCGACGGCATCAAGGGCCTCGCCTACTGCGTCGGCAGCATCGTGCTCAAGCCGCTCAAGTCTGCGAAGTCCGACGACTTTGTCGACACGTTCCGGCTCAACACGCTGGGTGCGGCGCTGGCCGTGCAGGCGGCCGAAAAGGGGCTGAAGAAGGCCGGCGGCAGCGTCGTGCTGTTTTCCACCGTGGCGGTCGGCCAGGGCTTCGGCAACCATTCGGTCATCAGCGCGGCCAAGGGCGGCGTCGAGGGCCTGACCCGGGCGCTGGCGGCCGAACTGGCGCCCGGCATCCGGGTCAATGCCATCGCGCCGAGCATCACCGACACCGGCATCGCGCAGAAGCTGCTGTCGTCGGAACAGATGGCCAAAGGCCTGGGCGACATGCACCCGCTCGGGCGCTACGGCCAGCCCGACGACATCGCCGCGATGGCGGCAATGCTGCTGAGCGAAGACAGCGGCTGGATCACCGGCCAGGTCATCGGCGTCGACGGCGGACGCGGCGCGCTGCGCACGCGCAACCAGTAGCAACCGGCGCCGAACCTGCCGCAGGACCCGGCGTCCGGCGTCGGTAGCCATGCCCGGCCGGCCTCGGCCGGTGCGCGGACAGTGGAGTCGCCTGACCGGGCGCCGGGCGACTATCCGGACGACAACGGCCCGGGGGACAACGGCAATCTCACCTGCGCGCGTCCGGAGTGCGCGCACTGCCAGTTTCGAATACCGGCAGCTCGAAGACCGCCTTGTAGTCGACGCCGGGTTCGTCAGCGGTCGCTGTCAGGCGCCAGATCGTCCGGTTGCGGGGGTTTTCCTCGCTCGAGATCGGCTGGTCGACCGGCATATCGAATTCGACCCGGGCCGAAGTCTGCCCAGGGCCGGCGCCGGAGCGGGTCATGGCCCGCTGCTCGTCGTGCCAAAGCTCGCGCTCGCGCGTGCTCCGGTTCCTGCCGGTGCCGCTCGTGTAGCGTTGAACACAAGCCAACCGGAGCTGCAGTTCGCGCGCGTCCAGGCGCGCCGGAACAGTCAACACGGCATGCAAGCGGCCGCCCAACGGCACCGGGTGCGCATCCAGCTCGAGTACGCTGTCGCCGTAGCGCTGGTGGCGGACGGCTTCGCGCACCGCCCACACGATCAGGCCGACCCCGATCAGCGGGAACACCAGGCCGATCAAGGCGGTCCGGTTGCCTTCGGCCACCTCGCCGGGCACCACGAGGGCAAGCGGCAAGCTGACCAGGTTCCATAGCACGGCGAACCCGAGCGCCATCCACAGCGGCGCGCCCTGCTGGCTGCCGATGCGCGGTGTTCGCCAGCGGTCGAACCACATCCAGGGCTCGTCGGGGTGGCGCTCCTTGCGGTTTGCAATCTGTTTCTGCCCGGGTCCGGCGCGCCTCGAGGCAGACATGATGCCCAGCCCGGCACCGACGAGTACCAGCCCGAAGATCATGCCGAACGCGAGCCGGCGCCAGCGCATGCCGCGCTCGAGCACCGCGTTCGACGGGTCGCCGGGGTCGACCCAGGCAGTCACCGGCTCGCCGACCCGGTGCGCCCGACTCAGGCGCCGGTAAAGGTCGCGCTGATAGTCGCCGGCGTTGCCGGCGCCCGAATGCAGGTCGATGCGGCCGGAGACGACCCGCTCGCCGCGCCATTCGTATTCGTAGTCGGCCACGACCCGGGACGTCGCGGCGCCGTCCGAATCGTGCTGCGACTCCAGGTCAACGCGCAAAAGCCCGGCCTCTACGGCGACCCAGTCATGCGTGGCCGCCCGGTCAGCAAGGCCCTTGGCGAAATAAACGCCGATCCCCAGCCCCACGAGCAGGAACACCAGTCCGAAAATCGAGGCCGCGGCGCCGCCGCGCTGGCGAACGCCGGAAAGCTTCATCATGCGCTCGACCCTCCTCGGTCAATAGGCACAACGGGATTATCGCCGTTTCGTCGTTTCGTCGTTTCGTCGTTTCGTCGTTTCGCCGTTTCGCCGTTTCGCCGTTTCGTCGTTTTTTCAGTTCGTCGCTTCGCCGGTAGATGCTGACTGACCGCAATCGCAGGCAATCGCAGGCAATCGCATCGATCGCCCGCGAGCAAAATCACCAGCCGGCCAACCCGATTTAACCCCTTTCCAGTTCCGCCGGCGTTGTTCGTTGATGAAGCACATCGTGAAACAACCACCGGAGCACCATCATGAACAAAGCACGTACGAAGACCCTCGCCTTCCTGGCCGCTTTCGCCTTCACCCTGCTGCTGGGCGCATGCAGTCCGCCGGAACCGGAGCGGGAGACGACGACCGCGCAAGACGAAAAACAGCCGCAGACCACGCAACCCATCGCCGAATTGCGCAAGGGGCCGATCGCCGTGCAGCCTGCGCGGCCGGAAAGCGATGCCGTCGCCACCCACGGGATCATGGCCGAGCAGGCGGCCGGCACGCGGGCCCGGGCAGCCGACCGTTTCGCGTCCGCCCCCGGCATCCGCCTTCCCGACCGTCCGGTCGACCGCGAGAACTATGCGCACTTCGACGACAACCCGGTCCGGCGCGCGGCCGAGCACCCCGTGTCCACCTTCAGCATCGACGTCGACACCGGCAGCTACAGCAACATCCGCCGCATGCTGCGCGCGGGCCGGCTGCCGCCGCAGGACGCGGTGCGGGTCGAGGAACTGATCAATTACTTTTCCTATGACTACCCGGTCCCGGAGTCGGACGCGACGCCTTTCAGCATCGACGTCGAACAGGCCGCAACGCCGTGGAACCCGGCCACCCGCCTGGTGCAGATCGGCATCCAGGGCTACCGGCCCGCGCCTGCGGAAATCCCGGCGTCCAACCTGGTATTCCTGATCGACATTTCCGGTTCGATGAACAGCGACGACAAGTTGCCGCTGCTCAAGAACGCGCTGAAGATGCTCACCCGCCAGCTCGATGCCGACGACCGGATCGCGATGGTGGTCTACGCCGGCGCCACCGGGGTGGTGCTCGAATCGACGCCCGGCGACCGCCACGCGAAGATCACCAGCGCCCTCGACCAGCTCGCCGCCGGCGGCGCGACCAACGGCGGGGCCGGCATCGAGCTGGCCTACGCGCAGGCCGAGCAGGGCTTCATCGAAGGCGGGGTCAACCGCGTGATCCTCGCGACCGACGGCGACTTCAACGTCGGCACGGTCGATTTCGAAGCCTTGAAGGACCTGGCCGAGCGCAAGCGCGAAACCGGGGTCGCGATCACCACGCTGGGCTTCGGCGGCGGCAATTACAACGACCACCTGATGGAGCAGCTGGCCGACGCGGGCAACGGCAACTACGCCTACATCGACACGCTTTCCGAGGCGCGCAAGGTACTGGTCGACGAGATGAACGCCACGCTGATGACGATCGCGAAAGACGTCAAGATCCAGCTCGAGTTCAACCCGGCCGTGGTCGCGGAGTACCGCCTGATCGGCTACGAGAACCGCATCCTCGCGCGCGAGGACTTCAACAACGACGCCGTCGACGCCGGCGACATCGGCGCCGGGCACACGGTCACCGCGCTGTACGAAGTCGCCCTGGCCGACGCCGGCGGCGAACGCATCGATCCGTTGCGCTACGGCGATGAATCGTCGTCGACGGTGCCTGCGACCCGGGTCGAGGGCCGATCGCGCGAGCTGGGCTTTCTCAAGCTGCGCTACAAGGCGCCCGGCCGCGACGTCAGCGAACTGATCGAACAGCCCGTCGAGCGCGACCCGGACGAGGCGATGTCGGACAACCTGGCTTTCGCCGCCGCGGTCGCCGCGTTCGGCCAGCACCTGCGCGGCGGCAAGTACCTCGAAGGCTTCGGCATCGGAGAAATCCACGCCCTGGCCGCGGGCGCCAAGGGCGCCGACCCGTTCGGATACCGCGGCGAATTCCTGCAGCTGGTTCGCCTGGCCGAAGGCTTCCGGGTGGCCGGGAAATAATCGTCGCTTCGTCACCGGGTCGGGCTGATTATTGTGGGAGGTGCATCCTGCGCCGATGGGATTCTGAGCAATCGGGGCTGGAAGCCCCTCCCACACACAAATGAAGCCCCTCCCACACAGAAATCCGGCACTGAAGCCCTCTACAGACGTGGGAGCCGGCCTGGCCGGCGACTCGGCACCGACCGGTTGGACCGATTTGTCTGCTGTGGGAGGTGCATCCTGCGCCGACGCGTTCCTGAGCAATCGGGGCTGGAAGCCCCTCCCACACAAGGCGACGCAATCGGGGCAGGAAGGCCCTCCCACACAAGGCGACGCAATCGGGGCTGGAAGCCCCCTCCCACACAAGGCGACGAAGCGGCCAAACGACCAAACGACCCGCGTAAGCTTGCCCCATGACCGACCCGCGCACCGACGACGACCTGATGCTGGCTTTCGCCGGCGGCGCGCCGGATGCCTTCGAGGTGCTTTATGAACGCTATCGCAAGCCGCTGTACCGCTACCTCTACCACGCGGTCGGCGACAAGGCCGCGGCCGACGACCTGTACCAGGACGTGTGGTCGCGCATCATCGATGCCCGGGCGCGCTTCCGGCGCGGCAACGGGTTCAAGCGCTGGGCGTTCCGCATTGCGCACAATCGACTGGTCGACCACTGGCGCGCGCTGGATCGGCAGCCGGGCATGGATGCCGACCGGCTCGACGGCCTGCCGGGCGACGAAAAGGCCGCGCCCGAGGCCGTCCTGGCACGCAATCAGCAGGCCGACGAACTTCGGCAAGCGCTGATGCAGCTGCCCCCGGCGCAGCGCGAAGCGTTTCTGCTTCAGCAGGAGGCCGGTCTGTCGCTGGCCGACATCGCCGCACGCGAAAGCGTCGGTCGCGAAACCGTCAAGAGCCGGCTGCGCTATGCGGTCGGCAAGCTCAGGGGAATACTGGCGCCGGACCCGGAGGCGGCCGGAAAATGACCGAACATCGAAACGACAAGCGCCGCGACGAGCTGGATTCACGCCTCGAGGCCCTTTACCGCGAAGCCGGCGACGTCGAGCCCGATGCCGGGCTGGACCGGATCGTGCGCGCCCGGGCCGAAGAGGCCACACGCACCGGCCGTTCATCGAGCCGGCTGCCCTGGCGGCTGGGCGGCCTGGTCACCGCATCGGTCGGCGTCCTGGCGATCGCCGTGGTCCTGCAACAGTCTCCGCCCGGCCCGCTTCGCTCGAGCGGGACACCGGAAGCCGACGCCCCGATCGAACGAAGCGAACCGGAAGCCTTCATGTCGCCATCCGCCGGCGCCGACGCGACGCTGAAGTCCACCACGAATCCGCGCAGCGAGGTTCGCCAGATGGAGTCGGCCGGCGCGGACGCACCCGAAGCCGCACCGGCGCCGTCACCTTCGTTGCGCGAACCCTTGCAGCCCCAGTCCGAGGAAACGCGCGCGGCGCGCGTGGACGACATCGTCGCCGAACAGGCTGCCAACGTCGCCGAACCGGCGATCCCGCTGCCAGAGGAGATCGCTGACGATCCCGACAAGATGCTGGACCGGATCGAGGCCTTGATCGAGCGCGACGAAATCCGGCGCGCCCGCGAACTGCTTGATCGATTCCGCCGCGAATACCCCGATCGCAAAATCCCGCCGGCGATGGAGGAGGCGTTGACGCCGTCGGAGTGAATCGGCCGATCCACCAGGCCGATCCATCGCTGCGGATTCTTCGAACCCTGGATCGGCGTCCGGAAACGCGATCCCCTGGCGCCCTGGAAGGTCGGAAAAGAACCGGCCCTCCGGATCTCCCGGCTATTTGAAATGCGACTTGAAGTAGTTGAACGAATTGCCGAGCGCGTTCCAGGCGTGTTCGGCCTCGTCCTTGAACTGCTGCCACTTCTCTTCGCTGGCCGACTGGACGTCGTCGAGTTTGCGCTTGGCCTCGCGGCGCTTCTCGCGCAGGTCGTGAAGGCGGTTTTCGTACTCCTTTTTCGCCTCGCCCTCGAGCTTGTCGCCTTTCTGCTTGAGCTCCTCGATCTTTTCGTCGAGATCGTCGAGGCGTTCCTTCATCCTGTCGATGAACTCGTTGCGATTCCCGTTCGACGATGCGTTGGTGTTGTCGTTCATGCGGAACTCCTTTGCTGATCGGCTTGACGAGTGAAAACTGACTTTGCCACCAAAGGAAACCCTCCCCTGGTATTGTTTGACATTCTTCTCAAGTCGCCGATTTTCAAGGCCCGCCGGTCGAGCTTGCGGCCCTGGAAGCACGCGGTTGCCAGTGCGCACGATGCTCGCGTAGACTCCGGGGCCATTGCACCGGGGATTCGAAACATGGCCGAGATCAAGTTCTACACCAACCCGCTCTCGCGCGGCCGGATCACTCGCTGGATGCTCGAGGAGGTCGGCGCCGACTACGACCCCGTCTACCTCGAGTACGGTTCGATGAACGGTGAGGAATACCGGCGCATCAATCCGATGGCCAAGGTGCCGGCCATCAATCACGACGGCAACATCGTCACCGAATCCGCCGCGATCTGCGCCTATCTCGCCGATACCTTTCCGGATGCCGGTCTGGCGCCGCCGCCCGACACGCGCGCCGACTACTACCGCTGGCTGTTTTTCGCCGCCGGGCCGCTGGAAAGCGCGATCACCAACCAGACGCTGGGCGTCGAACTCGAGGAAGAGCAGAAAGGCTTCGTCGGCTACGGCGACATGGGCCGCGTGCTCGAGACGCTGGAACTGGCGGTCACGCGCCGCCCGTTCGTGACCGGCGAGGAATTCAGCGCGGTCGACGTCTACCTGGCCGGCCTGGTGAACTTCGGCCTGAAGTTCGGCACCCTCGAAAAGCGCAAGACCTTCGAGGATTACGTCCAGCGCGCCACCGATCGAGAGGCCTTTCGCGAGGCCGCCGCACTGGACGACGAAGCGCTGGCCGCCCAGGGCGATTGATCGATCCGGGTTCCTGACGGTCCCGGGGCTGCGCACGTGCCATACTTGCATCCATGAGCACCCCTGTGCATCTCTCGGATCTTCGCGGCCTCAGCCGGCTGGGCGTCGACGGCGTACGCGGCGTGACCGACCTGGTCGAGCACCTGCATCACGCCATCCTGCGCGTGCCGGGCTTGCGTGCGGTTACCCCCGAGGCGCGTACCGGCGGCATTCCCGGCCTCGTCTACCGCTCGATTCACGGCGTGACGGGGATGGTCGGCGCCGGACTGGACCTGGGCTTTGCGCGCCTCGGGCCGGGTTCGGCGCAGGCGCCCGACCGCACCTCGGCCGCGCGCAAGCATTTCCTCGCCGTGCTCAACGGCGTACTGGGCGACCACCTGGCGGCCACCGCCAACCCGCTGGCCATCCGCAGCGCCTTCCACCGCGCCGGAACGCCCGTCGATATCACGCCCGACAGCCTGGCCGCCGCGTTCGCGCCGTCCCGTCGGCAAGCCGGAGCACCCGCCCGCCTGCTGGTCACGGCGCACGGACTGTGCATGCACGACGGCCATTGGCACGCGAACGCCGGGGACGGTCGTACCGATTACCGCGACGGCCTTCCGGTGCGGATTGCACGTGCGCTGTCGTGTCCGAGCATCGACTTTCATTACAACACCGGCCGGCACGTGTCCGACAGCGGCCGCGAATTCGCGGCGATGCTGGAAAAACTGGTCGACGACTGGCCGGTCGAAATCGACGAACTGGTCATCCTCGGCCACAGCATGGGCGGCCTGGTCGCGCGCAGCGCCGTCCACTACGGCATCGAAGCCGGCCACGACTGGCCGGCGCGGCTGAAGAAACTGGTGTTCCTGGGCACCCCGCACCACGGCTCGCCGGTCGAACGCGCCGGCCACGGCATCGACCGGGCACTGGGCATCAGCCGCTACAGCGCACCGTTCACGCGCCTGGGCAAGATGCGCAGCGCCGGCATCACCGACCTGCGACACGGCAACGTCACGGCCGCCGATCGGCCCGGACCCGACCGCTTCGCGCATGCCCACGACACCCGCACGCCAGTGTTGCTGCCGGCGCACGTCGAATGCTTTGCCGCGGCCGCGACGCTCGACGCTGCCCCCGACAGCAGGCGCTCGCGCCACTTCGGCGACGGCCTGGTGCCGGTACCCAGCGCGCTGGGGCAGCACGAAAATCCCCTGCGTCGATTGCCCATCGATCCGAACAACCGGCACGTGGCCACCGCCACCGGCCACCTGGATCTGCTGCGCTGCCCGGACGTGGCCCGGCGGATCGTCGGCTGGCTGGGCTGAAGCGCGCCGGCGCGCGGCCGCAACGGCTTGAATACATGCCGCCCGGGCGGCATGTATTCCTCCAGAACCCGCACGTACCCAGGAGACCTTCATGCAGACATGGATCAAGAAAACGCTCGCGCCGGTCACGCTTGCGCTGGCGGTGGCCGGATGCGCCTCCGGGCCGGACATTCGCACCGATTACGACCCGCAGACCGATTTCTCGGCCTATGAAAGCTTCGGCTGGGTGCCCGAGCTGGGCACCGACCGGGCCGGCTACGCGACCTTGACCACGAACTATTTCAAGGACGCGGTGCGCCGCGAAATGGAAGCCCTGGGCTATACCTACGACACGCAGGATCCCGACTTGCTGGTCAACTTCTTCGCCCGCATCCGCGACCGGACCGAAACCTACTCGCGGCCGGACCCGGTCTATACGCTGGCGCCGAGCCCGATCTACTTCCACGGCGCCGGCTACTACGGCTACCGCTACGGCCTGTATACCGCCTGGCCCTACTACGGACACGACGTGCAGACCTATCACTACAAGGTCGGCACGGCCAACGTCGACCTGATCGACGCCCGGGAGCAGCAGCTGATCTGGGAAGGCGTGGCGGAAGGTCGGTTGACCAGCGATGAACTCGAACAGCCCGGCGAGGCGATCTCCGAGGCCGTCGGGGAAATGTTCCAGAAGTTCCCCACGCGCCGAAACGCAACGACCGACGGCTGAACGA
>JAGXKW010000005.1:3427-12918 GCA_018334995.1 Wenzhouxiangellaceae bacterium | reverse complement strand
GCCGATCGCCGCCGACCTGCGCCCCTGCACCCGACCCCGGCCAATGGCGAAGGCCGGTTTGGGGGCAGGGTTTAAAACAACCCGACGATCACCTGAGCCGTTCGGCAATCCCGGCCAGCGTCTCGCCCAGGCCGGCCAGGCGCCGGCGATCGGCGCCTTCCAGGACGACCCCTTCCGAGGCGAGTTCCGCGGCAATGCCGTCGAGCTCATCGGCCAGCGAAGGATCGCGCGTACCGGCCTCGAACTGCGCCCGGGCGCCGTCCAGTGCGGCCGAAACCGCCGTGATCTGCGCCGCCGGCAGGGCCTGACTCCGCTGGAGCTGATCCACATAGGCGCGCGCCACCACCGGCTCGGGCTTCCAGGTGATCGGGAACTGCTGCTGCGGGTTGAACAGCGCGCCGCCGATCGTGGCCGAGGCCGCGGCGATTTCGTTCTCGCTGAGGTGCTCGCCGGGCACCAGCGCCAGCACGTCCAGCCCGCGCGCGATCTCGGTGCCGTAGATCAGGCCGTCGAACCAGTAGGTCGACCAGTAGCCGCCCATGACCAGCTCTTCTTCGAACACCGGCCCGCGGTCGAAGTACGCGATCTCCACCGCATTGGCCGAATCGGTGAAATCGATCACCGACACGCCGCCCTGGTACCAGGCCTGGACGAAGATGTCGCGGCCCGGCACCGGGATGATGGAGCCGTTGTGCGCGACGCAGTTTTCCTCTTCGCTCTGCGGCGCGGGCATCTTGAAATAGCCGCGGAACTCGAGCTGGCCGTCGACGATGTCGAAGATCGCGTCGGCGCCCCAGGTCATCGGATCCGAGGCGCGGCAGCGCGGGCGCGAACCGCCGCCCCACTCGTCGGTGAAGATCACCTTGGTGGCGTCGTTGTTGAACGTGGCCGAATGCCAGTAGGCGAACGACTCGTCGACCACCTCGTCGATGCGCGTCGGGTTCATCGGGTCGGAGATGTCGAACAGGATGCCGTTGCCCGAGCAGGCGCCGGCGGCGATGTTCTTGTCCGGAAACACGGTGATGTCGTGGCAGTGGTCGGTTTCGTTGGTTTCCTGGGTGTCCTCGCCGTGGTCGCCGCCCATCCACAGGCCGGCCAGCGTGCCGGCCTCGGGATCGGCGAACACCGCCGGGCTGTCGACGATGCGCGCGGATGACGGGTCGTCCACCGGAATCTCGATGACGTCGATCCTGAACAGCGCCGTGCGCTCGTCGCCGTAGCGCGACTCGTCGATGCAGCCGGCCAGTTCCTCCTCGTCGCGCACGTCGCGCAGGCCGGAGTTGTAGACGATGACGCGCTCGTCGTCGGCCGAGACCACCGAATGGGTATGCGAACCGCGGCAGGTCTGCACCGCGCCGACCTGCCGCGGCATGCGCAGGTTGCCGATGTCGAAGATGCGCACGCCCAGGAAGCGCTCGTCGCTGACCTCGCCGGTCGTGCCCTGCAGGCCGCAGTCCAGCCGGGCACGGGTCTGCTCCACCGACATGATCAGCAGGTCGCCGACGATGGACACGTCGCCCTGCCCGCCGGGGCAGACCACCGAGCTCAGCAGTTCCGGATCGGCGCCGTTGCCGATGTCGTAGATGTTGAAGCCGTGGTAGTTGCCGGCCACCAGCACGTCGCCGTCGAACGCCATGTCGGTATTGGCGAAGCTCAGCGGCGGGCTGCGGTCATCCTCATCGTCGTCCTCGTCGCGCGCTGCGGCGACTTCCTCGCCGGCCTCGGGTTCGTCGACTTGCTTTCCTTCGTCGCCTTCGGCCTCGGCCATCAGCTGCTCCAGCGGCAGCCCGGCCGGGTTTTCGGGGTCGAAGAAACCATCGGGCTTGGGCAGCGCGGCCAGCAACTCCAGGTTCATCGAGGCCTGCCCGGCGTCGTGCAGCCCGCCGGCAAGCCCGACGCGCGGGTCGGCCGAGTAGCCGGCCAGCATCACGGTCATGCGCTCGATCTCGGCCGACTGGTCGCTGGTGATGTCGGTGGTGAACTCGAACAGCACCGGCTCGTAGGCTGCCCCCGGCTCGTCGAGCAGGTCCTCGACCATGGTCAGCGCACCCTCGTGGTGCTCGATCATCAGGCTCAGGAACAGCCGGTCGAATTCCGCGCCCTCGGCCGCTTCGAGCTCGGCCATCTGCGCCGGCGTGGCCATGCCGGCCATTTCGTGGCTCATGTGCATGGCCTGGTGCGCGGCCGGGTCCGGCACGTCCTCGCCGCGCACGCGCAGCCAGTCCTGCATGAACGCGATCTCGTCGGCCTGCGAGGTCTCGATGCGTTCTGCGACCTCGATCAGCTCGTTGCGGTTGGTGCGCTCGGGCACCAGGCGAGACATCACCAGCGCCTGGTGATGGTGCGGAATCATGTCCTGCATGAAGCGCACGTCGGCTTCGGTGTAACGCGTGCCGGCCAGCCGGCTCGCCTCGTCGGCGGCCAGCTCGCGGCTGGCCTGCCCGGGCGCGCCCGGATTGATGATGGACACCTGCGCCAGCGCGCTCGCGGCCGCGAAGGTCGACGCCAGCGCCATCAGCGCGGCGCGGGAAAAACGGTTCGTGAAGTGTTGATTCGAGGTCATCGATTCTGGTCCTTGGTAGTCATCGACCGGCGCACATCCGGCACCGGCGGTCGAAACGGAACGCAGGAATCTACCAGATTGCGGCGATCAGGACTGTCAAGCGCACAGAACGCGTGCCGCCGAAGGGCGATCGAGCGGGGCATTTGCACCGCGATGCGCATCGAATCCCGCGCAATAGCCTGTGCGGATCGCGGCCGGGAGGCCGCTTCCATGAAAAGCGGAGTCGCAGGAGGCGTCTACTGGCGCCGCGCCTCCCGCGGATTGCGCCGATTCTCGCAGGAGGCGCCTCGCGGCGCCGAACCGGCCTTTGGCGTCAGCCGATTTCAGGTGCCGCAGAAAGTCTCGGTCACGCGTTCTTCCGGCCGCGGCGGGCGGGCGTATTCGGAATCGGCGGGCAGATCCTCGAACGGCCGCGCCAGCGCCTCGTGCAGGCGATGCATGGGCCCGAAATCCAGGTCCTCTATCGCGGCGTCGACGGCCTGCTGGGCCAGGTGGTTGCGCAGGATGATCGCCGGGTTGACCACCCGCATGGCCGCCTTGCGGTCGGCCGCGTCGCGCGCTTCGGCGGCCAGGCGCGCGCGCCACCGCGCGGCCCATTCATCGAATGCCGCGGGGTCGTCGAACAACTCGCGCACCGGCCCGTCGCCGCCGGCATCGTCCGGGTCCAGCTGGCCGAGGCCGCGGAAGGTCAGCGTGAAATCGGCGCTGTTGGCGTGCATGCGCTCGAGCAGGTCCACGCCCAGTTCGGCATCGCCTTCGCGCGGTTCGGCGATGCCCAGCTTGGCGACCAGGCCGGCGTTGAAGTGGCGCTGGTAGCACGCCGGAAATTGTTCGAGCAGCGCGTTGGCCTGCTCGATTGCCGGTTCCTCCCGGTCGGCGAAAAAACCCAGCAGGCACTCGCCCAGCCGCGCCAGGTTCCACTGCGCGATGCCCGGCTGCCGGTTCCAGGCGTAGCGGCCGTTGCGGTCGATGGAGCTGTAGCAGGTCGTCGGGTCGAACGCATCGATGAAGCCGAACGGGCCGTAGTCGATGGTCTCTCCGACCAGCGACGTGTTGTCGGTATTCATCACGCCGTGGACGAACCCGACCAGCATCCAGCGCGCCACCAGTTCGGCGGTGCGCTCGATGACCGCCTCGAACAGGCCCTGGTAGCGCCGGTCGCTGTCGGCCAGTTCCGGGTAATGCCGATCGATCACGTAATCGGCCAGCCGGCGCACCGATTCGACGTCGCCGCGGCGGGCGAAGTACTCGAAGGTGCCGATGCGCACGTGGCTTTGCGCCACGCGCACCAGGATGCCGCCCGGCTCGGGCTGGCGGCGCATCACCGTCTCGCCGGTGGCAATCGCCGCCAGGGCGCGGGTGGTCGGGATGCCCAGCGCCGCCATCGCCTCGCAGGCCAGGTACTCGCGCACCACCGGGCCGATCGACGAGCGCCCGTCGCCGCCGCGCGAGAAGGGTGTGGCGCCCGCGCCCTTCAGATGAATGTCGCGCCGCACGCCGGCCGGGTCGACCACCTCGCCCAGCAGCAGCGCACGGCCGTCGCCCAGCTGCGGCACGAAATTGCCGAACTGGTGGCCGGCGTAGGCCATGGCCACCGGATCGGCTCCGGCCGCGGGCCGGTTGCCGGCCAGCATCTGCACGCCTTCGCTCGAAGCCAGCGCGTCCGGGTCCAGCCCCAGCGACTCGGCCAGCGATTCGTTCAACCGGATCAGCGAAGGCCCGGCCACCGGCACCGGAGGCATGCGCGCATGAAACATCTCCGGCAGCCGCGCGTAGCTGTTGTCGAAGGAAATGCCCTCGAACGGCGTGTTTTCGGGCGATCGGGGTGCGCTTGAGTCCATGGCGATCGGCTCCTGTGGCGTTGCGGTTTCCGCCACCATTGTGGCCGAATCGCATACCGCTTTCACGACCGTGCCAAGTGCGCTCATGCCAGCCCGGCCTGTTCGAGCAGTGCCGGAATCTTTTTCTTGAACGGAAAAAATCCGCGGGTCGCATGCGGCCAGGCATGTTCATCCCAGGCGCGCCGCACACGCCTGAGTTCCAAGCCCGAACCGGCGATTTCTTCGGAAACTTCGCCGAGCCCGTCGTCGACCGGCCCGACCGGCGCATCGGCGGTCACGATTGCGTCGGCGCCGGCCGCCTTTGCGCGTTCGGCCAGCACCCCGGAATCAAGCCCGTCGATCACCTCGACCGGCGCGTCCAGCGTCGACTCGGCTTGCCGCGCCGCGTCTTCAGCCGCGGCAGCCACGAAAGCGCCGGCCTTGTCACCAAACGGCCACGGCGTGTCCGAATGGCCTTCTCGGGCCACAACGACCGCCGCAACCTTCAGACCCCCCGGCAGCGCGTCGAAGGCGCGCAGATCGTCGCCGTGCACCAGGACCAGCACCCGCGAGCCCTCCGGCACCCCGTCGGCAGGCGCAATGGGCTGGCGCTGCGGCGGGGATTCTTCGCGAATGGCCGGTGCCTCGGTGGCAAGCCCTGCGGGCCGGTACCGCCCGCCGGTGAACTTTTCGATATTCCCGGGCCGCGCCAGGTAGGTCTTGCCCGGCGTCTGGATGCCGGCCACCCAGCGCCAGCCCAGCGTGTTCGACGCCGGGTCGCCGTCGACAAGATGGCGCAGGAAGAAATCCGCCCCCAGCGACCACGGCAACCTCAGCGTGAAGATCCAGATCGAGGCGAACCACATCCGAACATGGTTGTGCAGGTAGCCGGTGGCCTTGAGTTCGGCCACCCAGTCGTCGAAACACTCGATGCCGGTACGCCCGGCCTCGGCGTCGGACCACGCCTTCCGCCGGCCGGCGTTTTCCTCCCAACGCGCCCGAGCCTCGTCGCGCTCGGCGAGATAGTCGTGCCAGACCTGCGGCCGCATCTGCAGCCAGCCCTTCCAGTAGGTCCGCCAGAACACCTCCTGGATGAACTTCCCGGCGGTCGACGGCGCGTATTCCTGCAGCACCGCCGCGACCACCTCGTGCTCGGTGATCACCCTGTGCCGGAGATAAGGCGACAGCATCGAGACGTTGTCGCGCAGGCCGGGACCGGGGTCTGCATTGCGCGAAGACGCGTATTTGCGACCGGACCGCGGCACGAAATCCTCGAGACGCTCGAGCGCGGCCGCGCGCGTCGGCGGAAAAAGTTCGAGCGCGTTCGGTAGTGAATCGGACATGGCGGCCTTGCGTGTTTCCGGCCGGCCAATCTACCGAGTCGAGGCGAAGGTCACGTGACCTTGATGCCTCACGCCTGCGGCTGAAGGTACTCCGCCAGCCAGGCATGCACTTCGTCCCAGAAGTACCTGGCCTCCTTGCCGTTCATGATCCAGTGATTGGCGTCGTGGAATACCAGCAGCCGCGACGGCACCTGCATGCGCTGCAGGTAACTCCATGCGGCCAGGGTCTGGTTGAGCGGCACGCGGTAGTCGCCCTCGCCGATGGTCAGCATGGTCGGGGTCGAGAAATTTTCGGCGTAGGTCGACGGGCTCTGCTCCTCCCAAACCCCGCCTTCGCCCCACGGCGCGGCGCCGTTCATGCGCTCGCGGTGGTAAATGACATCGCTGGTCGCCCACTGGCCCTCCAGGTCGATCAGACCGGCGTGCCCCACCAGCGCATCGAAGCGGTCGGTGGTCGCCAGCAGCCAGTTGACCAGGTGGCCGCCGTAGCTCGCGCCGGTGGCGGCCTGGCGCTCGGCATCGATGAAGTCGAAGCGCTCGATGGCCGCATCGGCGGCCTCGACGAGTTCCTCGCCGGGCGTGGCCAGCGGATCGCCCTCGATGTTGCGCGAAAACGCCGCGCCGTAGCCCACCGAGCCGGTGTAGTCGGTCAGCAGCACCACGTAGCCCTTCGAGGCCAGCAGGTGCGGACTCCAGCGCACGTGGTCGGCGTCCAGCGACGAGCTGAACGGCCCGCCGTGGATGAACAGCACCAGCGGGTATTCCTTCGCTTCATCGAAGGCCGGCGGCAGGGCCAGCCAGTTGTGGATGCGCCGGCCCTTGCCGGAAGTGAACCAGAACTCGCGGAACGCGGGCCGGTCCAGTCCCTCCAGGCGCTCGGCGTTGAATTCGCTCAGCGGGCTGCGCTGGCCGCCGGAAGGGTCCACGCGCACGACTTCCACCGGCGTTGCCGAACTCTCCCACGTCGCGACCACCGCCCCGTCGCCGGCCTGCACGCCCCCGTACACGCCGCGGCTGTCTCCGCCCAGCACGCGCACCTCGCCGCCATCGGCCGGCAGCGAGAACAGCCGCACGCGGCCCTCGTCGGCAGCGGCCAGATACAGCGTTTCACCGTCCGGCGAGACGTCGAAACCGGCGACCGAGCGGTCGAAATCCGCAGTCAGCACCTCGAGCTCGCCGTCGACGGCGTCACCGCCCCACTCGACCCGGGCAATCTCGTCGTGGTTGTAGACCCAGTCGTTGATCGGCTCGTAGCTGCAGTACAGCGCCTCGCCGTCGGGCGAAAAGCGTGCCCCGGTGCAATTGAAATCATCGCCTTCGGTGATCCGCTGCGGTTCGCCGCCGTCGGCCGGCACGCGATAGAGATGCTCGCGCACCACCGAGTGCGCGGCCTGATGCAGGTTCTCGGTCGCCGAAATCACCAGCGCTTCGCCGTCGGGCGTCCAGGCCGCCTCGAGGGCGCCCTCGTAGCCCGGTCCCGAAACCAGTTCGGTGCCGAACATCAGGTCGGCCGGTTCGGCGCCCGCCGCGGCGGCCTGCACGAACAGCCGCTTGTGCTTTTCGCCGCGCCACTTGTCGAAGTCGCGCACCGGAAAGTGTTCGTAGCGCGAGACGTTGAGGCCGTCTTCCTCGTCCTGCTTTTCGCGCTCGGCGTTGGCCTCTGCGCCTTCAGCGTCCGGCCAGACCTCGCTTTCGAACGCGATGCGCGCGCCGTCCGGGCTCCACCTGGGATTGGCGGCCCCGGTCGGGAAATCGGTGATGCGCACCGCCTCGCCGGGCCCGGTCATGTCCATGACGAAAACCTGCGCCCGGGCGTCCTCCTCTTCGCTGCGCTTGGCCGAAAAGGCGATGGCGCCGCCGTCCGGGCGCCAGTCCACGCCCGACTCGGCCGACGGCGTGGCCGTGAGCCGCCGCGGCGATTGCGACCCGTCGACGGTAATCAGCCACAGGTCGGAGACGTCGCCGTCCTCCTCGTAGGAAGGCTCGGTGACCGAAACCACCGCCCGGCGCCCGTCCGGACCGACCACCGGCGAACCCAGCCGGTTCATCAGCCAGGCCTCTTCATGCGTGACCGGTCGCAGCGCCTCCGACTGGGCCGCCAGCGAAGAAGCCATCAGCAGGAACGTCAAGACCACAAAACGAATGAACATCGGAACTCCCTTCCATTGACCAAAAGCGGTATCGAGGCAAGGGTACGCGATCCGCCGCGCCGGCACGCCTTTACGTCCCGCCGGCCTGACCGGAATCAAGCCACGGCTTGATCGGGCGTCCCGCGAAGCGCCTCGGGCCGCCCTGCGCCGGCCCGCTGCGGCAAAAGCATTCGAAGCACGCCGTCGATCTCTGCCGGGACGCCCGCGATACCTCGATTGCAAAGATGGTACATTACATGCATCTTCTACCGTTGTCCCGCCGGTTCCGTAAAAAATGCATGATTTAAGCGAAGCATTCAGGCTGGCGTTGCATCTGTTGGTCACGGCCGACTCCGATTTACTGGAGATCATCGGCCTTTCGCTCCGGGTCAGCCTGTCGGCCGTGGCCATTGCCTGTCTGATCGGCCTGCCGCTGGGCGCGACGCTGGCGATCGCCCGGTTTCCCGGACGTTCGGCGCTGATCGTCTTCGCCAATGCGCTGATGGGCCTGCCCCCGGTCGTCGTCGGCCTTCTGATCTATCTCCTGCTGTCCAACGCAGGCCCGCTGGGCTGGCTGGAGCTCCTGTACACCCCCACGGCCATGATCATTGCCCAGACGGTTCTGATCGCGCCGATCGTCGCCGCGTTGTCGCGCGAGGTCGTCGAGCAGCTCTACAACGAGTATGCAGAACAGTTCCGGTCGCTGTGCCTGTCGCGGCGGCAGACCGTCGGCGCGCTGTTGTGGGATGCGCGCTACAGCCTGCTCACCGTGGGACTGGCCGGCTTCGGTCGGGCCGTCGCCGAGGTGGGCGCGGTCATCATCGTCGGCGGCAACATCGATCACCTCACGCGGGTCATGACCACCGCCATCGCGCTGGAGACTTCCAAGGGTGACCTCGCCCTCGCGCTGGCGCTCGGTCTCGTGCTCGTGACACTCGCGCTGTCCATCAACGCCGCGGTGATGACGCTGCGCCTGACCGCCAGTCGATACGCCTATGCTTGATGAAATTTCCCGCAGTCAACCGGATGAGCCGGTTGCAGATGCTTCCCCCATCGCCGGGGAGACGCGCCGCCTGGTCTACTCCGTGGACGGCCAGAACCTGGTCGACAACGTCGACCTGGCGTTGTCCGGCACCAGCCTGACGGTGGTCATGGGCCCCAACGGCGCCGGCAAGAGCCTGCTGCTTCGACTCATGCACGGCCTGATCGCCCCGACTGCCGGCGAGGTGCGCTGGGGCGGGCAGCCCATGGACGCGAACCTGCGGGCTCGGCAGGCGCTGGTTTTCCAGCGACCGGTACTGCTGCGCCGATCGGCGGCCGCCAATATTCGCTTCGTGCTCAAGCACCGGGGCAACGATTCTCCCGGGCGGGTGCAGGAACTGCTCGAGGAAGTCGGACTTGCAGACCGGGCCGATCGGCCCGCGCGGCTGCTGTCGGGCGGCGAGCAACAGCGCCTGGCCCTGGCCCGGGCACTGGCCGTCGCGCCGCGGGTGCTGTTCATGGACGAGCCCACGACAAGCCTGGATCCGGCGGCAACGGCGTCCATCGAATCCATCGTGATGCGCGCCCACCGGCGCGGCGTCAAGATCATTTTCGTGACCCACGATCTCGGCCAGGCGCGCCGGCTCGCCGACGA
>JAGXKW010000005.1:0-3154 GCA_018334995.1 Wenzhouxiangellaceae bacterium | reverse complement strand
ATCATCCTCCAGTCCACCACGTCCACCGCCAATTCCGGTCTCTACGATTACATTCTTCCGATGTTCACGGACAAGACCGGCATCCAGGTCAACGTGGTCGCCGTCGGCACCGGCCAGGCAATCCGCAACGCGCGCAACGGCGATGGCGACGTGCTGCTGGTCCATTCCAGGCCGGCCGAGGAAAAGTTCGTCGCCGACGGCTACGGCGTGGCGCGCTTCGACGTGATGTACAACGATTTCATCATTGTCGGCCCACCTGCCGATCCGGCCGGCATCGCCGGCGGCGCCGACGCGACCGCTGCGCTGGCGAAGATCGCGGAAGCCAAGGCGCCGTTCGCCTCGCGGGCCGACAATTCGGGGACCCACAAAAAGGAGATGGCGCTGTGGGCGGACGCCGGCATCGACCCGACCGTCGCCAGCGGCGGCTGGTACCGCGAGACCGGCTCGGGCATGGGCGCAACGCTGAATACCGCCGTCGGCATGAACGCCTACTCGATGACCGACCGCGGCACCTGGATCAGCTTCGGGAACAAGGGTGAATTCCGGATCCTGGTCGAAGGCGACGACGACCTGTTCAACCAGTACGGGATCATCCTGGTCAACCCGGAAAAGCACCCGAGGGTGAACGCGGCGGCCGGCCGGACATTCATCGACTGGATTCTCGGCGACGAGGGCCAGAAAGCCATCGCCGGCTACCGGCTCGACGGCCAGCAGTTGTTCTTCCCCAACGCCAGGTAATCGAGCGCGGCGCCGGACGCCTTCAGGCGCCGTTGAAATGCACGGTGCCGAGGCCGGAAATGTCGTAGCCCCCCAGTTCGCGCGCCCTGGCCCGGAAGGAATCCGAGCGGAAGAATTCGAAAAGCTGCTGCAGCGGCGGCTCGAACCAGCTCCTGCGGTCGACCAGCAGATCGAAGCGTTCACGCACCAGCGGCACGAACCCCAGACGCAGCTGCGATGCGATCGTCCGCAGCCCGAAGCCGACATCCGCCTTGCCTTCCAGAATCGCGATGCCGAGCTCCGACTCCGTTCTGGCGGCCTCCATCCAGTCGATCCGGTCCGGGTCGACCCCGGCCCGGCGCAGCATGTGCCGCAACAGCGCCTGGCTCCCGGTAGCTTCCTGGCGGGGCACCACGCGAAGTCCGGGCAGGGCGGCGACCGTTTCGAAATCGCCCTCGTTGCCGGCCGCCACGATCAGGCCGCGCTCGCGCCAGGCAAACTCCACCAGTGCGACCGGCTCGAGTTCGAACCGGGGCCGGACCGCGGCCACGTTCCAGGAATCGGCTTCCGGCGCATAAATGTGCAGTCCCGTGGCCACACCCTCGCCGGCGGCAAACCGCGCGAGACCATCCAGACTTCCCTCCGCCAGGGTCGCAAGGTCGGCGCCGGAAGCGCCCAGCGCCCACGACAGGAGTGGATCCTGGCTGCCGAGAACCACCTTCGCCGGCTGCGGGCGAGGCGCGGCGGCATCGCCGCCGGAGCTGTGCCGGGCCAGCCATGCCTCGATCTCGCGGCGCGGAAACAGGAGCTTGCCGGTGACCCGGGAGCAGGGCACCTCCCCGGCCGACGCCAGATCGTAGACCTTGCGCTCCTTGATGTGCAGGAGCTCGGCCAGCTCGCGGGTGGTCAGGAATTCACGGGACAGGTCAGGCAAGTGCCGCCCTCCGACCCCGGGCGCACGAAACCGGCCGCCGGTTCGGGCGCTTGATGATGTTTGCCGGACGACGGCCTGGGCAGATTTCCATGAATCCCTTCTTCCACCGGCCACGACGCGGTGGCTTCGGCATGGTGATGCTGAAAGTCTAAGCCATCTCCCGCGCCGCCGTCGCGCGAAAGGCAACGCCGCGGTACTCGCGGCCGCGGGCGCACGCAGCAGTCGCGACACCGGATTCGGACTCGCCCGAACGCCATCCCAGGTGTCAACAAGATTTGTTTCTGTTCGAGATCGACGAAACGCCCGGCGTCGCGTTCGACGACGTCGAGGCGGCCGACTACATCGATGCGCTCGGCGACATGAGTTTGTCTGCAACCTCGACCAGACTACTGCCGGTGACGTCGGCCGGCAGAAACACATCACCCGGCCGGCATTCAAGGCGCGCACACCAGCCCGCCTGCGCCCCGGCCTTTTTCGCACCATGGCAATCCCATGCATGCACCGCAACCAGTGCCAGGCGTTCAAGCGGCGTATCCAGGCGTTTCGCGGCGTAGCGGTAGATATCCGGGTGAGGCTTCCAGATACCCGCCTCCTGCGCGGTGACCACATGGTCGACAAGCCCGGCAAGCCCTGCGCCTTCGAGGAAGCTGCGCGTCTTTTCACGGCTATTGACGGTCAGACAGCCAACCGATGCGCCCGCCTCGGAGATTTTCTCGAGCGCCGGCGCGGCGTCGTCGAAGGTGGGCAGCTTGGAGAACCCTTCAACCACGTACTCGATATCACGTTCGCTGAGCGTGTATTTCGTTTCCGTGCCGAGGGATTCCCGTGCAAGCGGTTCGAAGGGTGCCGGGTCGCCGGCGAGGGTCAGTGCCATGGCGTCGCGCTGAAAACGCAGGAACCAGGGCTGCAGGACGGTCGCTGGCTGGCCCACCTCTTCCAGCCGTGCCGCCAGCGGGTCCAGATCAATCAGTGTCTCGAGGACGTCGAATAAAACTACGGTCGGCCGTTCACGCATGTCCGCCAGTATAGGCGTCCGCACTTTCTGATTTCCAGCAAGCAGCATTCGGAGCCGATCGAGCAGGAAGCGGCAGTTACACCGAGGCTTTCTTCTCCGCTTCCTCGAACTCCGCGAGCTGCTCGGCGGTCGCTTTCTGCTGATAGCGCGCCTTGTATTCCGGATAGGGCATGCCGTAGACGATCTCGCGTGCCTGCTCGTAGTCGAGTTCGATGCCCTCGTTCCGCGCGGCCGACCGATACCACTTCGACATGCAGTTGCGGCAGAAGTAGGCCAGGTTCATCAGATCGATGTTCTGCACTTCCGGATAGCGCTGCAGGTGCTTGACAAGCTCGCGGAACGCCTGGGCCTCGATGCGGGTTCGGGTGGCGTCGTCGATCTCCTCGGGGCTGGACATGGGTGAAGTCACTCGGGTTGGTCGGGCCGACAGTGTACTCAAGATCGACAAGCCGTTTGGCGCGCGGGAAGGCGGACACCCATGCTCGACC
>JAGXKW010000107.1 GCA_018334995.1 Wenzhouxiangellaceae bacterium | reverse complement strand
CCGCTCATGCCGCGAAGGCGCTCGGTGCACGTTGTCGACTGCGGCTCCGCGCCTGACGTGCCCGCACCCCGCCGTCGACGCCGCCGAGCATTGCAGGGCGGGCCGGAAAAAGGGTCGCCGCATGTCTGAGCGCAGGGAGTGAAGTGAACGAAGCGAGTTCGGCGGACCCCGGCCCGGACGAAACGCGCAGGGAACCGGGCCGCAAGCCCGGCGGCGTCGCCCGGCAGCGTTTCTTGGTTACTTCTTGGGGCGCCAAGAAGTAACTCGCAAAAGCCAGCGAAGCTGGCGGCGAAACGGCCTTTGATCCACTGCGTCAGCAATCAGACGAGAGCTACCAGTTGACCTGCGAGCGCAGGTACACGAACCGTCCGTTGACGCCGATCGGCACGATCGGGTCGAAAGCGAAGTTGCCGAAGAAGTCATTCGCGTTTTCCGACGGGTCCGGCAGGTTGTCGAACACGTTGTTGGCCCCGGCGGTCAGCTCCCACGAAGGCAGCACGCGGTAGCCGACTTCGGCGTCGAACGACCATTCGGCGCCGAAGCGCTGCTCGGCGAAGGTGAACACGCGCTCGACCGCGCCGAAGTAGCGCGCCCGGCCCAGCAGGCGCAGGCGCTCGCCCTGCCAGGTCGAGTTAAGTACGCCCTGGTCGCGCGGAACCGCGGTCTCGATGGTGTTTTCCTCCTCGATGCCGACCAGCGAGAGCGAAGGATTCAGCGCCGCCAGCGCGGCCGGCGGCGTCGCCAGGTCGTCGATGCGATTCTTGACGTAGGCATAGGCCGCGCGCGTCGTCCAGACGCCGCCGGCGACGACGCTGGTGTAATCGAGCACCGCCTCGGCGCCGTAGGTCTCGGTGTCGACCGCGTTGGTGAATGCGCTGACCGCCTGCACGCCCTGCCCGCCCGGCAACGACTGCACCACGTCGATGACCGCCGGATCGGTGATGTTTTCCGACAGCGTGATGCGGTCGTCGACCGAGATGTGGAACGCATCCAGCGAGAAATTCAGGCCGCGCGCCAGTTCCGCGGTCGCGCCCAGGGTGAAGTTCACCGAGGTTTCCTCGTCGAGCTCGGGAAAGCCCAGCGCCCGGCCTATGGCCGAATCCACCGCGACCAGGCGCGAGGAAATCCGCGCGCCTTCGGCCGAGAACGTGTTGTCGCGGCGCGACCAGCCGATCTGGCTCAGGCTGGGCGCACGGAAGCTGTTCGAGGCGCTGGCGCGCAGGCTCCAGCGATCAGTCAACCGATAACGCCCGGCCAGCTTGCCGGTCCAGGTCGATCCGAAATCGTTGTAGTGCTCGAAACGCACCGCGGCGCTGGCCAATAGCCGCTCGGTAACCTCGGCCGAGCCGTCGACCCACAGACCCACCACGTTGCGGGTCACGTTGGCCTCGTCTTCCGGCGCAAGGCCCTTGGCGCCCTGCGAACCGATATCAGGAAAGCCGACCAACGCTTCGAATTCCGGCTCGAAGCGGAAATCGCCGGCGGCGAACGAGGCCGGGTCGCCGGCGAACGATTCGAACTGTTCGAATCGGTAATCGAAGCCGGCCGCGACCGTCAGCGGACCGGACCAGCCGGCCACGTCGAAACCGCGCCGCAATTCGCTGTTGAAGTTGACCTGGTCGAGCCGGAACGTCCCGGAATCGAACGACGTCGGGCTGTCCGGCCCGAGCGACGGGTTGAGCGAGTTGTCGACGCCGAACTCGAACCGGTTGCGGCCGACGCCCAGCGAATGATCGACCTGCCAGCCGGCCGTTTCGTAGCGCAGGCCGCCGGTGACGCCGAAATCGAAATTCTCGCCCTGGGTCTCGGGCAGGAAGCCGTCGGGAAAGACCGCTGGCACGTTCTGACTGGTGTCGGGGTGGCGAAAGACGGCCGCGCCATCGGTTTGTCGCCAGGCCAGCGTGCCGAAGCCATAGTAATCGATATCGCCGCCGGCCAGCTCGGAGTTGAACCACGCGCTGGCCGCGTCGGTTTCCGGATCGCCTACGCGATGCGTGATCTCGCCCCGGAACGCCAGGTTGGCCTCGGTCTGCGGGATGAACGGACTGATGCGGTCGAATCCGGCCCGGTTGGTGGCGCCGCGGCGCACGCCCTCGGCGCCGAAGCGCAGGAAGCCGCGTGTGCCCAACGGAACGCCCTGGTCGAACCAGGCCGTCGCGGTGTTGCCGTCGGTTTCGGTGTTGCCGGTGGGACCGACATCGGCGTGGTGGGCGCCGTAAGCGGCGCCGAACTCGCCGCCGACCGGATCGTCGTCGAGCACGATGTTGATCACCCCGGCAATCGCGTCGGAGCCGTACTGGGCGCTGGCACCGTCGCGCAGGACCTCGACCCTTTTGACCGAACTCAGCGGTATCGTATTGAAATCGAAAGCATTGGTGCCGCGCCCGATCTTGGTATTGTCGTTGACAACCGCCGACACGTGGCGGCGCTTGCCGTTGACCAGCACCAGCACCTGGTCGGGGCTCATGCCGCGCAGTTGGGCCGAGCGCACATGGTCGGCGGTGACCGAATTCGACTGGCGCGGAAAGGCGAAGCTCGGCGCCAGAATGGCCAGCGCCTCGCCCAGTTCGTTGCCGACCGCGCCGGTGGCGCGCAGGTCGTCCGCGGTGAAGATGTCGACCGGTACCGCGGAATCGCGAATCGAGCGGGCCTCGGAACGGCTGCCCAGCACGCTGACATTCTCCAGTGCCAGGCCTTCGTCATTTCCGGACTGGGCCGGAAGTGGCGACCCGAACAGCATCGAACCGAGCAGCATCGACGAGCCGACAACGGCGGGGAAGCGACTCGACGACGCCGCGAACCGGCGGCTACGATGGAGGAATTCGATCATTGGCAAGATTTACCCGGGGATTGCAGAGGGTAAAGGACCCGAAAGCGGCGGATCGCCTTGCAATCTTCCGAGCCGGGCAGCGCGCAGACGCGATCGTAAATCCGACGGCCTGCACGCCCGAATTATAACGGTCCGTGATTGCCGGGCTCCGCGCGACTCAGCTCCAGGCCGAACCGGCTGCCGGTGCTGGTTGCCTCGGCCCGCATGCTTCCGCCGTGGCGCTCGGCGATCAACCGGGCGATGAACAGGCCCAGGCCCAGGTGCGGCTGATCCGCGTCTGCCGGAGACCGTCCCGATCCGCGCTTGCCCGACCGACGCCAGCTGACCATCGGCTCGAACAGCTCGGCGGCCGTCGACGGATCGATTGGCGGCCCCTCGTTTTCGACCTCCAGCCGCACCTTGTCTCCCACGCGCCCCACACGCAACAGTACTTGCGTTCCCGGCGGCGCGAAGTCCAGCGCGTTGTCGACCAGCTTGTCGAGCAACTGCGCAATCAGGTCGGGCGAGCCGCGCACGACCACGGCCTGCTCCGGGATGTCGGTTTCAAGCCGGTGACTGGCGCACGCCGGCCGGCGCGCCGCGCAATAGTCGCGCACCAGGCCGCCGAGATCGAAGCATTCGAACGGCTCGTCGATCAGGGCTTCTTCCAGCCGCGCGGCCTGGCTCATGGCCCGGAAGATCCGGTTGAGTCGGCGATTGCCCTGTTCGGCGCGCTCCAGATACAGCCGGGCCTGCTGCGGGTCGAAGCGCTCGCCGCCGTCGACCTGCCCGGACAGGTTGTCCAGCGACGAGCCGATCATCGTCAGCGGCGTACGCAATTCGTGCGACAACCGGTCGGCCAGCGTGCCCAGGTATTGCTGGTGCGTGCGCAGCCGATCCATCAGCGAGGCCATGCTCGCCGACAGCGCCGCAATCTCGTCGCTGCCGCGCAGTCGAACCGGCGCGGCCACCACCTTGCCGTCATCGGCCACGGCGTTCTCGGCCGAGCGCTGCAATCGCCGGATCCGCGCAGACAGCCGCCAGGCGAACGCCAGCAGCACCGCAGCCGTGGCCGCGAAGATCAGCAGGCTGACCGCGGTCAGCCGGAGCACGGCATCACTGGCCAGCACCAGCAACGCGTCGGCGTCGCGCTCGACGACCAGCAGCGGGGACTGATTGCCCGTATTCGCTGTTTCGTTCGATCCGGCACCCGCAGGCCGCGCCAGCGGCAGCGCCACCCGCACCCGGGCCCCGGGTTTTTCGGCGTTGCGCGCCATCATCCACAGTGGCGCGATGCCACCGGCACGCGCGGCGTCGAGATCGGGCCCGTGAATGCGCGCGGCGAACGGCGCCGGCGGCGGTAGCACGGAAAGCGCGGCGCCGGCCAGGCGCTCGAACAGCAGGCTCTGCCAGAAAGAGGGTGGCCCGG
>JAGXKW010000047.1 GCA_018334995.1 Wenzhouxiangellaceae bacterium | reverse complement strand
GAGGGAGACCCGAACAAGACCCCCGCGTCGCGGACGCCGCCGCGACCTACGCCACAAGCACCGGGTTTACCGAATCCGCCCCCACTTCACAACGTCTCGCACCACCGGTCGCTGCGCCACCCGATCCATTCGAACCAGTACGGCGCAAGCATTCAAGGCATGGCGGAGACCTCCACCTGACACCAAACCACCATGCCGTTCCAGCCAGCATCCAACACCTGTATCGCCTGTAAGAGCGCTTTTGTCTACTTTTCAGGCGACTGTGAAAAGTAGGTCGCCTGCAAGCGCGAAGCGCGAGACGAAACGGGTTTGAAGTTGACTTCGAATTTGAAGTTGGATTTGAAGTTGAAAAGCTGAAATTGAAACCGAAAGCCGCCCGGATTCGACGGGCGACGGTATCTGCCTCAGCCGCGAACCCGGCTGAGCATCCGCTCCAGCCAGGAGCGCTGCAACAGCGCCCGATCGGCTTCCGAGACGCCGGAATATCCGCCGTACTTGAGCTTGACCCAGGCATTGAGATCGGTTCGGCGCATGAATTCGAACAGGCGATGGTTGACCGGGTGTCGACCGGGCCGGTGCAGAGTGGCGGCGCCGAAATCCAGCAGCACCGGTCGCCCGGAGACATCGACCACGAGGTTGGACTTGCGCTTGAGGTCGCCGTGGGCGACGCCGCGCGCGTGCATGGCGCGGATGGTTTCGAGCAGGTCGTCGAAGAATTCCGGAACCGGCCGGGCCCGGCGAAATGGCTCGCCCGGGACGAAGTCCAGCACCAGCCAGCGGTTCTCGATCAAGCCGTGGCATTTCGGCATGCCGGCCAGTCCGGCGAGCCGTTGATAGGCCTGATATTCACGCCGCAGCGCATGCCGGTTGACAGCCCGCAGCGGGCCGCGGCCGGCGGCCGCCTTGACCGCCAGCTGCCGCCCTCCGGCGTCGAGTCGGTAGACCACGCCCTGGTTGCTGCGCGCCAGCACCACGGCTTCGGCAAGCGCCTCCGGGGTGACGGTGCGGGTGATCGCGTCGGACGGGCTGGTCATCTTATGGGCAACGGGTTCGTTCGGAATGCGGCGGTGGCGGCGAAAACGGCGGGCGCCGCCTTCGCCGCTGACCGGGTCGGCAATTTACAATAGCAGCTCGAGGACTCGAAAATTCGCCGACAAGCCCCCATTACAGCGCGTGTCCACCGGATACCCAGTCAGCACAGTCAGCAGGAATTGAAGCCATGCCAATTTACGAATATCAGTGCCGGGAGTGCAGCCACCGGCTGGAGAAACTGCAGAAGCTCAGTGACGCGCCCCTGACCCTGTGTCCGGCGTGCGGCGAGAAGGCGCTCACCAAGCTGGTTTCGGCCGCCGGTTTCCGCCTCAAGGGCGGCGGCTGGTACGAAACCGATTTCAAGAAGGACGGCAAGCGCAACCTGGCCGGAGATGATTCGGCGCCCAAGTCCGAATCCGGCGGCGGCGCGCAGTCGGGCAAGCAGGAATCCGGAAAGGGCGAGGCCGGCAAGAAGACTGCATCCGGCGACAAGGCCAACAGCGGCAAGTCGGGCGATGCGAGCGGTGGCACTGCCTCCAGCGCTGCCTGAGCGCCTGCCGGCTTTCACCCGAACCCGCCGCCGGCGCCCGCCGGCGGCACGACTTCCGGAGAGATTTTCCATATGCGTAGTCATTTGTGCGGACGCGTCGACGAGACGCTGGACGGCGGCGAAGTCGCCCTTTGCGGCTGGGTCGATCGCAGCCGCGATCTGGGCGGCCTGATCTTCATCGGGCTGCGCGACCATGCCGGCGTGGTCCAGGTGGTGATCGAGCCGGAAAACACCGCCGCGTTCAAGATCGCCGAATCGCTGCGCAACGAGTTCTGCGTCAGGATCGTCGGCAAGGTTCGGATGCGTCCCGAGGACCAGTGGAACGAGGATATGGCCACCGGCCGGATCGAGGTGCTGGCCGATACGGTCGAAGTGCTCAACGCCGCGGCTCCACTGCCGCTTCTGATGAACGACGAGGACGGCGAGGAGGTGCGGCTGAAATACCGTTACCTGGATCTTCGGCGCGGCCGCATGCAGCGCAACCTGCGCCTGCGCGCTGCACTCAACTCGGCCATTCGCCGAAATCTCGAGGCGCGCGAGTTCATCGACCTGGAAACGCCCATCCTGACCCGCGCGACGCCGGAAGGCGCGCGCGACTACCTGGTTCCCAGCCGGGTCAACGCCGGGCGCTTCTACGCGCTGCCCCAGTCGCCGCAGATCTTCAAGCAGCTTTTGATGATGAGCGGCATGGATCGCTACTACCAGATCGCGCGCTGCTTCCGCGACGAGGACCTGCGCGCCGATCGTCAGCCCGAGTTCACCCAGCTGGACATGGAGATGGCGTTCGTCGCCGAAGCCGACGTGCAGGACGCTGCCGAAGGCCTGATCCGAGAGGTGTTCGCCGAAGTGCTGGGCGTGGCGCTGGACGATCCTTTCCCGCGCATGAGCTGGTTTGATGCGATGCGCCGGTTCGGCTCCGACAAGCCGGATCTCAGGATTCCGCTGGAACTGGTCGACGTCGACGAATTGGTCGCCGGGGTCGAATTCAAGGTGTTCTCCGGTCCGGCCAGCGAGCCGGGCAGCCGTGTGGCGGCGCTGAAGGTGCCGGGCGGGGCGGAGCTGTCGCGCAAGCAGATCGACGACTACGCGGCCTTTGCCGGCCGCTACGGCGCCAGGGGCCTGGCCTGGATGAAGGTCAACGACGCCGGGGGCGGCGCCGACGGCGTGCAGTCGCCCATCGCCAAGTTCCTCGACGAGAACACGATCAACGCCCTGGTCGAATCAACCGAAGCGGCTCCGGGCGACCTGATTCTTTTCGGCGCCGGACCGAGCCCGGCCGTGGCCGCGTTCATGGGCGCGCTGCGGGTCAGGATCGGACACGACCGAGGCCTGGTGGAGCCCGGCTGGAAGCCGCTGTGGGTGGTCGATTTTCCGATGTTCGAGTTCGACGAAGCGGATCAGCGCTACTATGCGCTGCACCATCCGTTCACCGCACCCGCGGTGGCCGGCGGCGAAGCCCTCAGGGCGGATCCGCCGCAGGCGCTTTCGCGCGCCTACGACATGGTGCTCAACGGCGCCGAGATCGGCGGCGGTTCGATTCGTATCCACGATCCGGAGCTGCAGCAGGCCGCGTTCGATGTCCTGGGCATCGACGCGGCGGAAGCGCGGGCGCGATTCGGCTTCCTGCTCGAGGCGTTGAAATACGGCTGCCCGCCGCACGGCGGCATCGCCTTCGGGATCGACCGCATCGCCGCGCTGATGGCCGGCGAGGATTCGATCCGCGAGGTCATTGCCTTCCCCAAGACCACCACCGCGGGCTGTCCGCTGACCGCCGCGCCGTCGACCATCGGTGCCAGCGCGCTGGCCGAACTGCACATCCAGGTCAGTGCCTCGGCCGACAAGGACGAAGACAGCGGCGGTTGAGATGGTGGCCTCGACTCGCGTGCTGCTGGTCCACGGCCTGTGGTATGGGCGGCCCGGCATGCTGCCGCTGGCCGTACGATTGCGAAAGCTGGGCTGGGAATGTGAACTGTTCGGCTATTCCAGCGTATTCGGCCGCGCCGCCGAAAATGTCGAGCGACTGGCAGACCGCGCAAGGAAAGTGGACGGCGATCGGCTGCATTTCGTCGGCCACAGCCTGGGCGGCCTGCTGATCCTGAAGATGCTGGCCGAAGCCGGCGGGGTGGTGCCCGGCGGCCGGGTCGTGCTGCTGGGAAGTCCGCTCAACGGTTCGGCGGTGGCTCGACGCATGGCGGGCAATCGTGTGCTGAAACCCTGGATCGGCCAGGCCGAAGCGTTGTTGGACCGGGGCGTGGAAGGTCTGGCCCGGGGCCGCGAGATCGGCGCCGTTGCCGGCACGTCTTCGCTGGGCGCCGGACGCGTTGTCGCGCGCCTGGAAAAGCCGCACGACGGAACCGTCACCGTCGCCGAGACCAGCGTGTCCGGACTCGCCGATCATCTCGAACTGCCGGTATCGCACACGGGTCTGGTGCTTTCCCGGCAAGTGGCGGAAACCGTGGATGCTTTCCTGCGCACTGGACGTTTCCGGCGATCCTGTGATTGAACGCTGATCACGATCCTGTTCAACCGGCGGCGAAATAGCTTTTATTGTTCTCGCCTATTGTTCTCGCCTATTGTTCTCGCCAGTAAAGCGCTCTGGTCAGCGCGACCTATAACCACCAGGCAAGCCCGAACCACAACAGCATTGCCAGACCAAGGGCGACCTTCGCGACGGTGCCGACCAGCACGCCCACGCTGGCGCCGACGCCTGCGCGCATGGAGTCGTGCAAGGTCGCCTCGCCCAGCCGGTGGCCGAGCACGGCACCGATGAACGGCCCCAGCAGCATGCCGGGTATGCCGAAGAACATGCCGACCAGCAGGCCCAGCGTGGCGCCCAGGATCGCGGCGCGGCCGGCACCGAATCGGCGCGCGCCCTCTGCGGTGGCCAGGAAATCCAGAATCTGGGCCAGCAGCATCAGGACCGTCAGGCCCAGCAAGGTGCCGAACCCGATCCTGACGAAATCGTTCAGCCAGGCCATCAGCAGCATGCCGGCCAGCATGATGGGCGTACCCGGCAGCGCCGGCAGCAGGGTTCCGGCCAGACCGATGATCACCAGCAGCCAGGCCAGCACCCAGGCGCTGACCACGAGCACGTCTATCGTGAAACCTTCCAAACCGTTTCTCCGGGCCTCTGTTCTCGAGGACAGTCGGTAATATTCTCTCACTTTCCCCGACGATGCAGTTTCGGCAAACAGCAATCAACAAGGATGCCCCATGGCTTTTGTAGAACCGCTTCCGCCCGAGTCCACGCCCGAGTTGGCCGAGACCTTCGATCACTTCCGAGAGATCCTCGGTTTCGTGCCCAACAGTCTGCTGACCATGCAGCGCCGTCCTGCGATCGTGAAGGCGTTCGGCCAGCTGACCGAAGCCGTGATGGATCCCGAAGGCAGTGTCGACCCGGCGTTCAAGCGGCTGCTGGCGCATTTCGCCAGCCGCGCGGCCGGCTGTCAGTACTGCGAGGCGCATTCGCTGATCGCCGCCGGCATCAGCGGCGTGAGTGCGGAAAAGCTGGACGCGATCTGGGAATACCGCACCAACGACCTCTACAGCGACGCCGAGCGCGCCGCGCTGGATTTCGCGCTGGGCGCCGGCAGCGTGCCCAATGGCGTCGACGAGGGCATCATGCGCGAGCTCAAGAAGTACTGGAGCGATGAGCAGATCGTGGAGATGCTGGGTGCGGTCTGCCTGTACGGATTCCTGAACCGCTGGAACGATTCGATGGCGACCGATCTGGAGGACGCCCCGCGTGAGCTTGGAGAGCGGTTGCTCGCCCGCGGCGGCTGGACCGGAGAACGCCACGGCGGCTGAGTGTCACCGTATGATCCGCGTGTCCCCCCTGGTGCCGGTGCGCTTTTTCCTTGATAAGCGTTCGATTCTGACGGTTTTGGTCAGAAATGCGCGGGCCGCCGGTGTGCAGGTGGCCTGAACAGGGCGCTCTCCATGCCGTTACTGGGCAATTGGCATGGCGGTTGCATATTTCCTGGCAGAACCTCGAAACGCGCCGGTCTCGCGCCGGGCAAAACCGGGAAATCAAATGCCTATCGAATCGCCCCAGCCGGGCTTCTCTCTTATCGAAATCATGATCGTATCCGCCGTGGTCGGGGTTCTGGTTGCCATCGCGATGCCCGCCTATACGAATTATTCCGTGCGCTCCAAGGTCGGCGAATGCGTTGGTCTGGCGAGCGCTGCAAAAATGGCGGTCCACGATCGCGTAATGCGCAGCGGCCAGGCGCCCGGCAGTTCGAAACAGGCCGCTTTCCGGTTCGAGGCGACCGAATATTGCGCCGATATCCGGATTGCCGACGGTGGCAGGGTCGTGGTCGAGACGCAGAACACCGGCGCCTCCGAAGATCCGGTCATCCAGTTCAGGCTGGATCCGGACACCGTGGTCGTCAGCGTGGACTGGGATTGCAGCTATGTCAGCGGCGAGCCGGCGCACCTGCCTTCGAGTTGTCGTACGGCGGACCTGGCAGCAACCGTCGGCGACAACAGCGTTGCGAGCAGCGAACCTGCTGGTGAAAGAAAGGGCACGGCCAACAAGAAGTCCAGGACCGGGAAAGGCCTGTCGGCCGATCACGGGCCGAGGCCGAAGTCCTCGAAAAAGCAGTCGAGCGCTGGTTCTTGAGGTCTCTCGGGCGACTCGCCGGTTGCGAGCCGCTTCGTTGCCGTAGGCGCTGCAGACACGCCGAGCACGGCTTCGGCTAGCATGGCGGCAATTTCCGAAAAAGATGCCGATATGAGTACTCACGATCGCCTCGCGACCCGCGTGATCCACGCCGGGCAGGAACCCGATCCATCGACCGGCGCGATCATGACGCCGATCTATACCACCAGCACCTACGTGCAGAGCAGCCCAGGCGATCACCAGGGCTACGAGTATTCGCGCACGCACAATCCGACCCGCAGAGCCTGGGAGGCCTGCATCGCGGACCTGGAAGGCGGCCGCCACGGCTTTGCCTTTGCCTCCGGGATGGCGGCGGTGGACACGGTGATGCACCTGCTCGCGCCCGGCGATCATGTGCTGGCAATGCACGACCTGTACGGCGGAACCTGGCGCCTGTTCGAGCGCGTGCGCCGGCGCTCGTCGGGGCTGGATTTCACGTTCGCCGACCTGGCCGACCCGGAGGCGGCCGCCGCTGCGGTTCGACCGGAAACGAAGATCATCTGGGTCGAGACGCCGACCAATCCGATGCTCCAGCTGGTCGACATCGCGCGCATGTCCGAACTGGCCCGGGCCAACGACTGCCTGCTGGTGGTCGACAACACCTTTGCCACGCCGATGCTGCAGCGTCCGATCGACCTGGGCGCAGATATCGTGCTGCATTCGGTCACCAAGTATCTCAACGGCCATTCCGACATGGTCGGTGGCGCGCTGGTGGTCAAGGACGATACGCTCGGCGAGCAGGTCGGCTTCATCCAGAACTCCGCCGGGGGCGTCCAGGGCCCGTTCGACGCCTTCCTGGTCATGCGCGGGGCCAAGACGCTGGCGCTCAGGATGAAGGCGCACTGCGAGAATGCCGGTCGAATCGCCGAATGGCTCGACCAGCAAAACGAGGTTGCGAAAGTCATCTACCCGGGCCTGGACAGCCATCCGCAAAAAGCCCTGGCCGAGAAACAGATGGCGGGCTTCGGCGGCATGGTCAGTTTCGACCTGAAGGGCGATCTGGATGCGGCCCGGCGGTTCCTGGAAAATACCCGGCTGTTCGCCCTGGCCGAGTCGCTGGGCGGGGTCGAGAGCCTGGTCAACCACCCGGCCATCATGACCCACGCCACCGTCCCGCGCGAGACGCGCGAAGCCCTCGGTGTGACCGACACGCTGATCCGCCTGTCGGTCGGCATCGAAGACGTCGACGACCTGACAGGCGACCTCGAGCGCGCCCTGGAAATGGTCTGATCCCGAGCGCCGGCACGGCCTTCCGACGCATGCGTTGTAACGCTCCGGCGGGCCGGCGTGTAAAATTGGCGGAATGAGCAATGCAGCGGAAAACAGTCCCGCCTTGCAGCTGGTCACTCGCGAAGTGCGCGAGGCGCGCGAATGCGATCTGTCGCCGCTGGCCACCCGCGTGGCTGAAACGCGCGGGCGGGCCGATCCGGAATCGCCGGATCGGCTGCGGACCGCATTCGAGGTCGATCGCGACCGGATTGCGCACTCCAAGGCGTTTCGTCGCCTCAAGCACAAGACCCAGGTATTCATCAACCCGGAAGGCGATCATTTCGTCACCCGGATGACGCACGCGCTGCAGGTCACGCAGATCGCGCGCTCGATTTCGCGTGCGCTCGATCTCAACGAAGACCTGACCGAGGCGATCTGTCTCGGACACGACTGTGGTCATACGCCGTTCGGGCATACCGGTGAGGCCGCGCTTTCCGAGTACATCGAAGACGGCGAATGGCTGCATTCGGCCCAGGGCGTACGGATCTTCCAGGTTCTGGAGCCCAGAAACCTGACCTGGGAGGTGCTCGACGGCATCCGCGCGCATACCTGGCGGGTCAAGCCGCCGCCGCACACGCCCGAAGCCTGGGTCTGCCGGTTCGCCGACCGTATCGCATACCTGAACCATGACCTGCTGGACGCGGTGCGGGCCGGGATTCTGCAACGGGACGATCTGCCGGTTGAAGTCATCTCGGTCCTCGGTCCTTTTTCCGGCGGGCACTGGATCGGTTCCATGATCGACGCCGTGCTGGAAGAATCGCTGCGTCGCGGCAAGGTCTGCATGCAGGCCGATGCATTGAATGCCATGAACGTGATGCGCGAATTCATGTTCGAACGGGTCTACCTGCGGCCGGAGTCGCGCGCCCAGGCCGAACGCGCCCGCCGCGTGATTCATGACCTGGTCGGCCACCTGAAGAAGCATCCGGATCTGATCCCGGCGACCTACCAGCGCGACAACGAAGCGCTTGAAACACGCGTGCTGGATTACGTCGCCGGCATGACCGACCGCTACGCGCTGAACCTGCACGACCGGTGGTTTCGGCCGCGCGGCCTTGTGTGAATGGGCGGCAGGGCGTATCCTCGCTGCTCTTCGCGCCCGGTCGGGAGGCGCTCGGTTCCAGGAACAACAACCAGGAGCAATAACTTCGAAGGCCATACGTTGGGCAGGCATTCCACATGAGCAGAATTCGTTGGCCGCTACTTGTTGTGCTGATGTCGGTCGTCGGGTATTCGCCTGCCCGGAATGCTGAAACGGAGGCGGATATCCGCGAACTGCAACAGCACATTCAGTCCACGCAGCAACCGCTGATCTCGGTGCACGCAAAGCTCGCGGAGATGACCGGGGAAAATGCGCTTGCAGCCAGCATCGGGATCATGCAGGTCGGGTTCGGCATCCTGCCGTTCGCCAGCCACGGTTCCTGGTCCGGCGGTATGCACCACCCGGGACTGGAGGGCGATTACGATACCGGCGTCCGGTCCATTCATGAACCGGGCGACGACCGGACTTTCCACTATGCGTTCTACAACAACCCCGAATACGCGAACGACAACCGGTCTGGGCGCTATTCGTTCGATCTGGTGACCGAAGGCGATCAGCAGAACAGCGAGACCAACCAGGACAACCTGCGCGCAGAGCGCCACCTCTCGGTCGGCGATCTTGGTACGCTGGGCGGCAGCGTAAGCCTGCAACGTGACCAGATGTTCGGCAGCATCAAGCGCAAGAGGAGCGAGCGGTATGCCGTTGCGGGTCGGGCCAACGCGAATTTCAGCCCTTGGAATCTCCGGTTGCAGGGCATGCGCTACGAATTCGATCCGGAGAATTCCGCCGCTGTCGAAGCCGACTTCGTACCGACCGGTGGATTCGATTTTCCGTCCCTGTCGGCCAGAGCGAATGTCTGCACGGCCAACGGCGCGCGCACTTTCGGCGCATCGCCGGGACCGATCACCGGCGGAACCTGCTACAACGATTTCACTTTCATCGACCCGAAAGTCGAAAACAGCGCCGATTCGCTCCAGAACGTGACCGGCTGTTCCATCGTGACCGGCGGCGTGTTCGCCTGTTTCGGCTGAATCACCGGCAAGAACATGTGGTTGGCCGGCGGCGACGGCATCGGCCGCAACGCGAGCACGGCGCGCGATTGGCGCTCTCGACTGAACGTCAACATCGGGTTTTACTTCCAAAAATTCACGGGGAAAACGAGTTTTGAACGAAGAAACAAAAACCGCCCAGGAGGCGATCTCGGAAATCGAGGATCTATACGATACCGACTACGTGGTCGGTCAGGACAATATCGAGAAATGGGGCTTCGACATGCACGCCCCGGTGTTTCCGGTCAGCGCGGCGCTGATCGCGCTGTTCGTGATCGGATCGCTGATGTTTCCCGAGCAGTCGAGGGAAATGCTGGTGGCCACACGTACCTGGATCCAGGAGACATTCGACTGGATGTTCCTGTCGGCCGGGAACATTTTCGTTCTGTTCTGCCTTGCACTGATCGTCCTGCCCGTGGGCAAGATCCGACTCGGTGGCGAAGATGCGCGACCGGATTTTTCCGTGGTCTCCTGGTTCGCGATGCTTTTCGCGGCCGGCATGGGAATCGGCCTGATGTTCTGGAGCGTGGCCGAACCGGTCGGCTATTTCACCGAGTGGTTCGGGACGCCGCTGGATACCGCCGGGTTCACCGAAGAAGCCAGAACCGCGGCCCTGGGCGCGACGATGTACCACTGGGGCCTGCATCCCTGGGCCATCTACGCAGTGGTGGCCCTGTCGCTGGCGTTCTTCAGCTTCAACAAGGGCTTCCCGCTCACGATCCGTTCGACGTTCTATCCGTTGCTGGGCGATCGCGTCTGGGGCTGGCCCGGACACATCATCGATACCGTGGCGGTCCTGGCGACGATCTTCGGGCTGGCGACTTCGCTGGGCCTGGGCGCCCAGCAGGCCGCCAGCGGTCTGAATTTCCTGTTCGATGTCGGCAGCGGCTTGCAGACCCAGGTCATCATTATCACCGGGGTGACGGCCGTCGCCATAATTTCGGTGGTTCGGGGGATCGACGGCGGGGTCAAACTGCTGAGTAACCTGAACCTGATTTTCGCGTTCCTGTTGCTGATGTTCGTGATCATCGCGAGCAGCCTGGGCGGTTTCTTCAGCAACGTTGCCCGTACTTTTTCCGGGTACGTCGAATACATTCTGCCCCTGAGCAACCCGGTGGGTCGCGAAGACACGACTTTCTATCACAGCTGGACGATCTTCTTCTGGGCCTGGTGGATTTCATGGTCGCCGTTCGTCGGAATGTTCATCGCGCGCGTTTCGCGCGGGCGCACCGTACGCCAGTTCCTGACTGCGGTCCTGCTGGTGCCCACGCTGGTGACCGTCGTGTGGATGAGCGCATTCGGCGGCAGCGGGCTGGACCAGGCCGCCGAAGGCGTCGGCGAGCTTGCCGAAGGCATCAGCGATTCGACGCTGGCGCTGTTCCAGATGCTGAGCCATCTTCCGCTGACCGGCATCACCTCCTTCCTGGCGATCTGCCTGGTGCTGGTGTTCTTCGTGACCTCGTCGGATTCCGGTTCGCTGGTCATCGACAGCATCACTTCGGGCGGCAAGACCAATGCGCCCGTCAACCAGCGGATTTTCTGGGCGACCGCGGAGGGCGTCATCGCTGCCGTGCTGCTGGTCGTGGGGGGCAGTGCGGCGCTTGAAGCGCTCAGCGCAGGTGCCGTAAGTGTCGGTCTGCCTTTCACCTTCCTGCTGTTGGCGATGTGCGTCAGCCTTGCGCGCGGGCTTTATCATGAGCGCCAGCTGATCGAATACAACGACGTGCTGCGGCAGTAACCGAGGGAGATCACGCATGTACAAGAAAATCATGGTTCCGGTCGACCTGGAACACACCGAAAAGATCGAGAAAGCGCTCGACGGCGCCGCGGAACTGGCCAAGAGCTACGATTTGCCGGTCTGTTACGTTGCCGTGATGGGGCGAGTCCCGAACCGGGTCGCGCCCAGCCCGGAAAAGTTCGAGGCGGAACTGAACATGTTCGCGCGCGAACAGGGCGACAAGCACGGCATAAAGACCGAGTGCAAGGCCGTCCCGAGCGTGGACGTGCCGGTGGAACTGGACGACAAGCTGCTCGAAGCGATCGACGACGTTGGCGCCGATCTGGTGGTCATGGCCTCGCATATTCCGGGCGTTGCCGACAAGTTGCACCTGATCAGTTCCAATGCCGCCTACATGGTCAAGCACTCCGAAGTCTCGATATTCGTGGTGCGCTGACTTGCCATAGACGCGCGGCAAGCGGTAATATTCTGCGGGCCGGCCACTGCGGCCGGCCCCGATGAGGCCACAAGCGGGCGTCGTATAATGGTGATTACCCGAGCTTCCCAAGCTCGTGATGACGGTTCGATTCCGTTCGCCCGCTCCATTTCCCACTCGCAAGGGGCCGTTCCGCCTCAAGGCATCCGGCCCCGGTTGCGGTAAACCGAACCGTCTGGCTGGTTGTTGGTTGTTGGTTTTTTTGGTGTTCCCAGATTTATCCGACGACTGACCACTGACTTCCGACCACCGGATTTTGCCTTTCCCTTAACCCTTAATCCGAGCCAACCAACCAACCGGGCCCTAATGCGCCAGCGTGATTCCTTCGGCAAACGCGAGGGCGCTTTCGGTGAGCGCGTGCAGGTCGTAGCCGCCTTCCAGTGATGCGGCCAGTCGGCCCCGGGCATGAGTGTCGGCGAGCGTTTTCAACTGGTGTCCGATCCAGAAGAAATCCTCGTCCTTGAGGTTCAGCTGGGCCAGCGGATCCCGCCAGTGGGCGTCGAAGCCGGCCGAAATCAGGATCAGGTCGGGGGCGAAACGGTCGAGCGGGTCGAACAGGTGCGATTCCCAGGCGGCCCGGAACTCATTGCTGCCCGAGTCAGGCGGCAAACCAACGTTGTGAACGTTCGAGGCGGTTTTACGATGCGGCGCTCCCGTGCCCGGGTAGAGCGGAATCTGGTGGCTGGACGCGAACAGCACGTCGCGCCGTCCCGCAAAGATCGATTCGGTGCCGTTGCCGTGGTGTACGTCGAAGTCGCAGATCGCCACGCGCCGGATCGCGGCCTTGGTCAGCGCGTGCTCGGCGGCGGCCGCGATCGAATTGAACAGGCAGAATCCCATTGCACGATCGGATTCGGCGTGGTGTCCAGGCGGGCGCACGACGGCAAACGCAGGATGCTCGGGGTGCTGGATCGCGCCTTCGACCGCCTGGCAGGCGGCTCCGGCCGCAAGCCTTGCGGCCTGGATGCTGCCTCGCCCCGCGTGCGTATCGGCATCCAGCGCAATCGCGCTTTTGCTTTCCAGGTTCTCGCGTTCGACGCGGTCGAGGCGGTCGACGTACGCAGTTTGGTGCACGTTGAGCAACTGATCGCGCGAGGCGGCCATGGCGCTGACGGCTTCGAAGCTGTCGAGCTGCGCGATGCCGTCAAGCACGGCCTTCAGGCGCGCCGGACGTTCCGGATGTCCGGGCACGGGGTCGTGCAGGCCGCAGTCGGGATGCGAAATGACGAGCAGTTCGGTCATGCGGTCATCGCGGAGGTATCGGAAATCTATTGGAAAATCTATGCGAGACTCTTTCGGGCGACGTCGACGCGCGCGGCGGGCGGAAAGCCGACGAACGCCGCTCCGGGGCCGGGATCCGGGACAGGCGCTGTGCGGGAGCTTTCAGCGGTTCCCTACCGGTCGCGATCATGATCCCAGAGGATTTCTCCCACGCCGGAAGCGCGCGCAATGGCGCGGGCGATCACGAACAGCAGGTCCGAAAGCCTGTTGAGGTAGCGGATGGCCGGTTCGTTGACCTCCTCGTGGCGCGCCAGCGCGATCACGCGCCGCTCGGAACGGCGGCAGATGGTTCTGGCGAGGTGGGCATGCGCGGCGGCCGAACTCCCGCCCGGCAGAATGAAATCCTTTAGCGGCGGCAAATCGGCGTTGAGCCGATCAAGCTCCTTTTCCAGCCTGTCGATGTGGCGGTCGCCGATCAACTCCGTACCGGGCATGCACAGCTCGCCGCCGAGATCGAACAGATCGTGCTGCACATCGAGCAGGATCGAACCGAGATCCCTGTCGTCGATCTGCGCAGTCATGACCCCGATTGCGCTGTTGAGCTCGTCGACGGTTCCGTAGGCTTCCACCCGCAGGCTGTCCTTCTGGGTTCGGGAGCCGTCTCCCAGGCCGGTCGTGCCGTCGTCGCCGGTTCGGGTGTAGATTTTTGAAAGGCGATTGCCCATGGTCGGTTCCACTCTGGTCGAATAGCCAGCGCAGTTTAGCGAACCGGCACGTGAATTGTCGGTGACGGTGCCTCGGGACCGGGGGGCGTGGCCGGCGTCGCGCATGCTGGCGGACCCCGGGCGAACGCCCGGCGCTTTTCGGCTGCGGTTTCCCCCGGAAACGGAAAACCGACCGCACTGTTATGCTTTGAACTGAAATCTCGAATCAAATCTTCGGTGGTGACCCATGGGCATGAAATCAGCGTATCCGTACTATCTGGCCAACAAGGCCGTTTTCGCCAACGAAGACCTGGAAGTGATCGACAAGCACACCGGCGAGGTGGCCACTCGCGTGGCGAAGGCCGATGATTCGGTAACCGACGAGGCGATCGCGGCCGCCGAGCGCGCGGCACCGGCCATGGCGCGTCTGCCTTCGCACCGCCGACGCGACGTGCTGCACCACTGCGCCGATCGATTCGAACAGCGATTCGACGAACTGGCCGAAATCCTGGTCGTGGAAGGCGGCAAGGTGATCAAGGACGCCCGCAGCGAAGTGCAGCGGCTGATCGACACGTTCCGGATTGCCGCCGAGGAGGCGACCCGGGTCGGGGGCGAGGTGCTGCCCATGGACATCGCGCCGCGCTCGGAGTCGTTCATCGGCATGTGGAAGCGGGTTCCGATCGGTCCGGTTTCGTTCATCACGCCGTTCAACTTTCCATACAACCTGGTTGCCCACAAGATCGCGCCGGCGATCGCTGCCGGCTGTCCGTTCGTGCTCAAGCCGGCCGAGAAAACCCCGGTGGGCGCGTTGGTGCTCGGCGAGATCCTGGCCGAATGCGACCTGCCCGAAGGCGCCTTTTCGATCCTCAACGTGCCGCGCGACGCCGCCCAGCGCTTTACCGAGGACGAGCGTCTGAAGCTGCTGAGCTTCACCGGATCGGACAAGGTCGGCTGGATGCTGAAGTCGAAGGCCGGCAAGAAGCCCGTCGTCATGGAGCTGGGCGGCAATGCGGCGTGTCTCGTCGACGCCGACGCCGACGTGGACGACGCCGTGGACCGGCTGGTCTTCGGCGGCTTCTACCAGTCCGGTCAGAGCTGCATCTCGGTGCAGCGGGTCCAGATCCATCGCGACATCTACGACGAGGTCAAGCGACAGCTGATCGAAAAGGTCGGTGCGCTCAAGGACGGCGATCCGCGTGACCCCGAAACCTTTGTCGGCCCGCTGATCAGCGAGGACGACGCCAGGCGCGTGGTCGAATGGATGGAGGAAGCCGAGAGCAAGGGCGCCACGCGGCTGGTCGGCGGCGAGCGCGACGGGACCGTGGTGCGCCCGGCGGTGCTGGAAAACGTGCCGCGCGATTGCCGTATCTACGACAACGAGCTGTTCGGGCCGGCGATGGTGATCGAGCCGTTCGACGATTTCGACGAAGCGCTGGAGATCATCAACCGCTCGCGCTACGGCCTGCAGGCCGGATTGTTCCTGCGCGACATCGGCAAGATTCGCAAGGCCTGGGACCTGCTCGACGTCGGTGGCGTGATCATCAACGACGTACCCAGCTTCCGCGTCGACCACATGCCCTACGGCGGGGTCAAGGATTCCGGCCTGGGGCGCGAGGGAATCCGCTACGCGATCGAGGACATGACCGAGATCCGGCTGCTGGCGATTCGGGAGCCGTGACGATAACCACGGTTTCGGGTTTCCGGTTTCCGGAAAGGCGAAATCGGTGGTCGGTGGCTGGTCAGCTGATTGGCCGGAAATTTGCAGCGGATCGTCTACAGGTGCGGGAGCTTGCCTGCAAGCGAAGCCTCCCGGGGAAACCGGAAGTCGGAAGAATGGACCGAGGGTTTTCCGATCACTGACTACTGTCTGCCGATTACCGTTCCGCCGGAAACCGGAACGCTTTCCACGCCGCCTCGTTAAACTGTGGCCCTTAACGCAACCGAGGCCGTATCCGAATGTCGCAAAAGACCCCGCTGTATGACGAGCACCTTGCCGCCGGCGCCCGCATGGTGGAATTCGCCGGCTGGCAGCTGCCGATCCGCTACGGCTCGCTGGTCGAGGAGCATCGTGCGGTGCGCGAGCGCGCCGGCATGTTCGACGTTTCGCACATGACCGTGGTCGATATCGAAGGCCCGGGCGCCCGCGACGCGTTGCGACGCCTGCTGGCCAACGACGTCGACAAGATTCGCGAGCGCGGCCAGGCGATCTACGGCTGCATGCTCGATGAAAACGGCGGCATCATCGACGACCTGATCACCTATCGGCTCGACGACGATTTCTACCGGATGGTCGTCAACGCCGCCACGCGCGCCGCCGACCTGGAATGGATCGGTCGGCAGCTGGCCGATTTCGACGCCAGGATCAGCGAGCGCGACGATCTGGCGATGATCGCCGTACAGGGCCCCGAAGCGGTCGAGCACGTCGTCGAATTGCTGGGCGCGCCCGAGGTGGCGAAACTCAAGCCGTTTCGTTCCCTTGTCCACGGCGATTTCTTCGTCGCGCGCACCGGCTACACCGGCGAAGACGGCTGCGAGATCATCCTGCCCAACGAAAGTGCGGCCGAGACCTGGCGCCGTCTGCGCGAGCGCGGCGTGGTGCCGTGCGGCCTGGGCGCACGCGATTCGCTGCGGCTGGAAGCGGGCCTGAACCTGTACGGTCAGGACATGGACCGCGAAACCACGCCGCTGGAATCCAACCTGGCCTGGACCGTGGCGCTCGAGCCGACCGATCGCGATTTCATCGGCCGTGCGGCACTCGAACGGCAGAAGCAGGCAGGCGTCCCGCGCAAGCTGGTGGGGCTGGTGTTGAGCACCGGCGGCATCCCGCGCCAGGGTGCACGCGTGATCACCGACGCCGGCGACGGCGTGGTCACCAGCGGCGGCTTCGGACCCACGGTGGAACGGCCCGTGGCGATGGCCCGGATTCCCGCGGCCGCCGGCGACGACGTGCAGGTGGAGCTGCGCGGCCGGCAGTTGCCGGCGCGCGTGGTCAAACCGCCGTTCGTGCGCAACGGCAAGCCGCGTGCCGGCGTGCTGGACGAAACTCCGTCCGAATGAGCCGGCGCGGGCGTGACAGCGCTCACCCGCAGCCGCTAGAATTCAGATTCCGACCACGAACACCGAAAACCGAGCCCGAGGAAAAATCATGAGCGATATTCCGTCCGAACTGCGTTTTGCCGAGACCCACGAGTGGGCCGAACTGCTGGAAGATGGCGTCATCCGCGTCGGCGTGAGCGATCATGCCCAGGAGCAGCTCGGCGACCTGGTGTTCGTCGAACTGCCGGAAGAGGGCGAGGAAATCACGCGCGGCGAAGCCTGCGCCGTGGTCGAATCGGTCAAGGCGGCGTCGGATATCTATGCGCCGGTCACCGGTGAAGTGGTCAGCGTCAACGAAAGCCTCAACGATTCCCCCGAGACGGTCAACAGCGATCCGTACGGCGACGGCTGGCTGTTCACGGTCAAGCCGGCCGACGAGAACGAGCTCGACGAACTGATGGACGCCGACGCGTACGGCGAGCACGTCAGCGAAGACTGAGCGTTGCAGTCGACAGGTGGCCTGCCGGCGAAGAGTGTGGGAGAACCGTGGGGGGCGCATCCTGCGCCGATGTCGGCGCGCAACATCGGCGCGGAAGGCACCTCCCGCAAACAGGCATCGGCCCAGGATGGGCCTCCCACAGAACCAAAAAAACCCAGCCAGCCAACCAGCCAACCAGCCAGCCAGCCAACCAGCCAGCCAGCCAGCCAGCCAGCCGCTCAGTAACTCCAGCCGGCCTTCCGGTACACGAAACCCATCAGCCACGCCGGGCCGACGAGCAGGAACTGCAGATCCTTGAAGAAGCTGGGTTTCCTGCCCTCGATGTGGTGGCCGATGAACTGGCCGATCCAGGCGGCGACGAAGACCACCACCGCGATCAGCCACAGCGGCGTCTGAAAAGCGGATTCCACCCAGGCGTTGATGGCCAGGCATGCCGTCAGCACCAGGCCGATGCCGACGGCCAGCTTCGGCGAAAGCGCGACATACCAGGCCATGGCCAGCAGCGCCACCAACACGGCCCAGTTGAGCCATTCCACGGGCGCCGGAATGGACCAAACCAGGGCAGTCACGGTCCACAGGATCAGCGGCACGCAGATCCAGTGGATGGCCTTGTTGGTGGGGTTCTGATGGCTTTCGCCGTATTCGTCGAGCCATGAATCGACGCTGCGCATGGGCCGCTCCTGCCTGATTTGCGTTCCAGTCACAAGCTCAGCAGAATTTTATCGGCGTGTCAACCGGCCCGCCTTGGCGATCATGGTTCGGTCATCGTTGCGGTGACGTAAAATACCGTGCATGAGTTTTCGATATTTCGGTACGGACGGCATTCGCGGCCGGGTGGGGCAGGGCGCGATCACCGCCGAGTTCACGCTGCGCCTGGGCTGGGCGGCCGGTCGGGTGCTTTCGGAAGAACACGGGTCGCGGGCCAGCGTCGTGATCGGCAAGGATACCCGGATTTCCGGCTACATGTTCGAATCGGCGCTGGAGTCCGGCCTGGCCGCGGCCGGCGTCGACGTGCTGCTGCTCGGACCCATGCCCACGCCGGCCATCGCGCACATGACGCGTTCGATGGGCGCGGCCGCGGGCGTCGTCATTTCGGCCTCGCACAACCCGTTCGAGGACAACGGCATCAAGTTCTTTTCGGACACCGGCCAGAAACTGCCCGACGAGCTGCAGCACCGCATCGAGGCGCGGCTGGACGAGCCGCCGACGCACGTGGCGCCGCACGAGTTGGGCAAGGCCAGGCGCATCGAAGACGCCACGGGGCGCTACGTCGAATACTGCAAGGGCACGGTCACCTACGGCACGCGTTTCGACGGCCTCAGGCTGGTTGTCGACTGCGCCAACGGGGCGACCTACCGGATCGCCCCGGACGTCTTCCGCGAGCTGGGCGCCGAGGTGATCGCCCTGCATCACGAACCCGACGGCCTGAACATCAACGCCGGCTGCGGCTCCACCCATCCCGAATCGCTGTCGAGCGCGGTCGTCGAACACGGCGCCGACCTGGGCGTGGCGTTCGACGGCGACGGCGACCGGGTCTTGATGGTCGATCATGCAGGCCGGCTGATCGACGGCGACCAGATCCTGTTCATCCTGGCCTGCGCCAGAGCCGCCCGCGGCGACCTCAAGGGCGGGGTGGTCGGTACGGTCATGAGCAATTTCGGCCTCGAAGAGGCGTTCGACCGGCGCGGCATCGAATTCGTGCGCGCCAGGGTGGGCGACCGCTACGTGCACGAAGCACTGGTTGGCAACAACTGGGTGCTCGGCGGCGAGGCTTCCGGACACATCCTGTGCCTGGACCGGGCCACCACCGGCTGCGGCATCGTGAGCGCGCTGCAGGTGCTGGAGGTCGTGGCCGCCAGCGAGCGTCCGCTCGCCGCGCTTGCCGCCGACATGCTGAAGTATCCGCAGGTCATGATCAACGTGCCGGTCGACGGTTCGGCGCGCGACAGCCTGGAGGACAACCCGGCGATTTCCGATGCGGTCCGCCGCGTGGAAGGACAGCTAGACGGCCAGGGTCGGGTGGTGCTGCGGCCGTCCGGGACCGAGCCGGTGGTGCGGGTCATGGTCGAGGGACGTGACCGCGCCGGGGTACAGGCGCTGGCCGAGGAACTGGCCGGCGTGGTGCAAACTGGAGCGAGCATTGGACACTGACGACACGATTCGCAAATACGGCATTCCGGTACTCGACCTGGGCGAATTCACCGGACGCCGGGATGCATTCACCGATGCGCTGGGCAGGGCCTATCGCGGATACGGATTTGCCGGCATCATCGGCCATGGCCTGGACGACGGCGCGATCGAGCGCGCCTACGCCCGTTTTCACGAGTTCTTCGCGCTGCCCGACACGGCCAAGCAGCGCTACCACCAGCCCGGGGGTGGCGGCAAGCGCGGCTACACCGGTTTCGGCGTCGAGCAGGCCAGGGATCACGACGTCCCCGATCTCAAGGAGTTCTGGCATGTCGGGCGCGAAATCGACGGTGAAAATCCGCACCCGGATATTCTGCTGCCCAACCCGTGGCCGGAAGAAGTGCCGGGGTTTCGAGAAGCGGCGCTCGCGCTGTACGGCGAGTTGGACAATCTGGGTCAGCGCATGCTTTCGGCGATCGCACTGGACCTGGG
>JAGXKW010000046.1 GCA_018334995.1 Wenzhouxiangellaceae bacterium | reverse complement strand
CTTCGGAGACTTCTACAATCGAGTCCGGCGCCATACCCGCGCCGGGAACCTGCCGCCGGCTCGGTACGAAGCCGAGACCGCCGGCATAGCTGCTTAAAAGGGTGTCTACAAAATCGGGGGCACTCCACAACCAGCAACCAGCAACCAGCAACCAACAACCAGCAACCAGCAACCAACAACCAACAACCAACAACCAGCAACCAACAACCAATTCTTTTCGCTGATACCAGACCACCTGAAACCTGAACCCTGCGCGAAGCGCCCGAAGTGCAGCTTGCAAACGCCGAACGACTGGTCTGATGTTCTCGACGGAACAATGCAGCCTGGGCGATATGCGATCGAGAAATTGCCGGAAGATCTGCAGACCGCGATCGGCAAGCTGATGCCATTCACCGACCCGGCGCCGGATAAATCGGATCGCGCGATTTCTTATGAAAGTCGGGGTTACCTGGAACTTATGGACTGGCCGGGTCGGGCAGTGGTCGAAGGCAAGCGCCGGTATTCCCGACAATCTGCCGCCGATCCTGAAACGGTGAAGATCGATCCTGCATCGTACGTCGAATTCATCAATCCGGGCGAGAAAAGCCGCTTCGGCAATTTCATCGGGCCGATAGAGGCGATGCGAAACCTCGCCGAGCGTTTCTCAAAACCGTTCCGCGAGGGTCAGACCGCTGCAGCGCAGCTGTTCAGTCCGGGCTGAGTGCTTCATCAATCAGGGTATCGGTCCCGCTGATCAAAAGGCCAGGGTTCGTGTGTCTGAAAATCGAAAATCTGGGAACTTGACGACCAGCCAGTGGCCGAGCGCGGGGTTTGTTGCCATTCGTGGTGGGGCGACGATTATCGGCAGGATCTTGAACGGTGGTTTTTTCGGGTCCGTACCGCGCGTTCCTGCCGATATGGCTGTCGTCGTTATTGCTGTCTGTTAGTCCGGTCAAGCGGCAACCCGGGGGCGCATATCCAAATCGCTCCCCGGGCCGCTCGAGGGCTTCGGATCAGCCCTTGTTCATCATATTCTTGACGGCGCCGACGATTGCCATCACCACACCGCCACCGACGCCGCCACCAGCGACCTGAGTCAGGATCGAACCGATCCCGGTAGCCGCGTCGCCGTCGACAGCACCGCCGGTGACCATACCGAGGATCTGGCCGCCGAGACCGCCGCCGACGATTCCGGCGATGGAGTTGCCCAGCGTGCCGAGCGACAAATTCTTGAACAGGCCGCCGGCGACATTGCCGCCGACTGCACCCGAGATAAGCTGAATGATGATCTGTTCCATGGTTATAACTCCCTCTTTGGACGTTTATCTGCGACGAACTATAAGCGGCATCCGCGACGATCTAAACCGGTCAGGCAGAAGCAATACAATCTTTTACAATCAAGCAGGAAGCGATCGCCGTAAACCGGCGCCGGCAAGCCCGGACATCCACGTTGCGGGAAGGAACTCGCGCAAGGCCGCCAACTGTCCAGCGTGACTTGTCATCATCGGACCGGAGGCATGCATGTCCGTCAGGCGTCGCCGCTGGCCGATCAATCGGCCAGCGGCGCGCTGCATCAGTCACTCGGGCTGGATTTCGGGCGGGGCGCGTTGCGCGCCCTGCCGTCGGCTCGATCAATCCTGCACGGGAATGCGCAGAACCTGACCCGGATAGATCTCGTTCGGGTCTTCGAGCATCGGGCGATTGGCCTCGAAAATTATCGGGTACTTGCCGGCATCGCTGTAGAAGCGCTTGGCGATCGCGCCCAGCGTATCGCCGGACTGAACCGTATAGAATTCGGAGTCAGGCGCCTCTTCGGCCGGCGGTTCTTCGGTTTGATCAGCCTGATCAACCGACGCCGGTTTGGCCGGCGCCGTCGTATTCGCCTCTTCTTCAACCGCGAGGCGCAGCCGGTCGTCGACTTGCTCTACGCCGCTGATGTTGCCCGCGGCCACGATCAGTTTTTCCTTGTCTTCCAGCGAATCGACCTTGCCGACCAGCGACACCATTTTCTTGTCCTGGTGGGCGATCACCGACAGAGCGCGCACGTTCAGTCCGAGGCTGAGCAGGTGGTCGGCCACCGCGTTCTCGTCGATCCGGCCACCGCCGAATAGTTTCTTGCCGGCATTGCCGACGAAATCGAATAGTCCCATCGTGATATTTTCTCCGCATTATTGATATCAACCGGCAGGGCCGGAACTTTTTTTAAATATTAGCAGAGGCAGCCGGGCAGTATTCTGCGCCAATGGAACGCCTGACCCGCCATGATCTGCGTAAGGAATCCGGATGGCCAAGGTGTGGCGAGGCGCGGAAAAATGCTGCATGAAGCGCTCGGCGCGGCGCTTGTCCGGCGCGTTCCGGCCCGCTTGATATGCTGGCTGCCGATCCGGCCTTGATGGGACAAAAAAAGAAAAAGGATGAAGATCGATGCAATCGAGATCGCCGTTTCAGTGCACGGACCCGGGTTTTGTTTCCTGCAGCGCAAGGCTTGCGCGAGACGCAGGATGTGAACCCGCAATCCTGTTCGGAATTCACCGTGAACGAAAGCCGGGAGTGACGACATGAGCGGACTTCTGGCCCTTCTCGATGACGTGGCGGCGATTGCAAAGGTCGCGGCGGCGTCGGTGGACGATGTGATCGGCCAGGCGATGAAGGCCGGCTCCAAGGCGGCGGGCGCGGTGATCGACGATGCGGCGGTGACGCCGAAATACGTCCACGGCTTCTCGGCCGAACGCGAGCTACCCATCGTCTGGCGAATCGCGAAGGGGTCGATCTTCAACAAGATCGTCATTTTGCTGCCGGTGGCGCTTCTCCTGGCGCAATTCGCGCCATGGGCGATCGCGCCGTTGCTGATGCTCGGCGGTGCCTACCTGTGCTTCGAGGGCGCGGAAAAGGTCTGGCACGTAGTGAATCCGCACGACCATCACGCCGAGGCGCTTGTCGCCGAAAAGCAGGCCGACGCGCATCTCGAGGAGACCAAGGTGCGCGGCGCGATCAAGACCGATTTCATCCTGTCGGCGGAGATCATGACGATCATCCTGTCGGCCCTGCCGGAATTGAGTTTCATCATGACCGCGGCGACGCTGGCGGCGGCGGGCCTGATGATCACCGCGGCGGTCTATGGTGGCGTGGCGCTGATCGTGAAGGCCGACGACCTTGGCCTCCACATGGCAGCGGCGGGTCGCCTCGCCGCGACCCGCCGCCTGGGCACCGGGATCGTCAATGCCATGCCCACGCTGCTGAAACTTCTCACCGCAGTCGGCACGGCGGCAATGCTGTGGGTCGGCGGATCGATCGTCATTCACGGACTGGAAGAACTGGGCATGCATGAGCCCGGACACACGATCGAGGCCATCGCCGCCCGCGCCGGCGCGGCCTTGCCCGCCATCGAGAGCAGCATGACCTGGACGGTCAAGGCGATGCTGGACGGCGTCTCCGGCCTGATCCTGGGGCTGATCCTCATCCCGGTCTCGGCCTGGCTCATCGCCCCGGTCGCGAGGCGGTTCGCCCGCAGCGCCTGACGAGCCCGGAAGATGCGCCCCGCTGATCCGCGCTCCAGCAAGACCGTGTAAAAAGCCGTTAGTCAAGCGCCAGTGGTTGACCCACGTCAATACCCTTGCGTCATGCCGGGAGCATAGTTGTATCGGACTTCTGACGGGAGTCGTTACATGACCGAAGAGGGACGTCAACCCACCGATGCGGCGCTGCGCAAGGTGCTCGAAGCCGAGCGCGGGGCGCGGGCGCGAATCGCCGAGGCCGAAAAAAAGGCGGCCGCGGCGCTGGAGGCCGCGCGCGCCGATGCGCGGCGGATCGAGTCCGATGCCGTGGCCGCAGCGGGCGAATTCCAGGCGACCTGTGCCAATCAGGCCGAGGACCGCGTTGCGCATCTGCGCGATGCGGCCGAGCAGCGCCTGGGGGAGATCGAATCCGAATCGGTGATGCCGCGCATCGAGGCGGCCGCCGACACGGTGGCACGCGAACTGCTGGGCACGCAGTCCGGCGACGAAAACGGTCGGGCGGCGCAGGCGTCGGGATGAGCACCGCGTTTGCCTACGCGCTGCCGCGCATGCATGCCCGGATGGCCGAGCGTGCCGACGAACGCGCGCGCAAACGGCTCGCGGCGGTGGACGATTTCGGTCATTTCGTGCAGCTGGCCGCGCGTGGCGGCTTCGGGCCGTGGCTCAAGAATCTCGGCACTACCAGCGGCGTTCATGCCGTGGAGTACGCCCTGCGCGAGGCGTATCGCGCTCGTCTGGGCGAGCTGGCCGGCTGGCTGTCGCGGCGCTGGCGTCCGGCGGTGGAATGGCTGGCGCTGGCGCCGGATCTGCCGGTGCTGGCCGAACTGCTGCAACAGGGTCGACGCGCCGAATGGATGGCGCTCGATCCGAGGTGGTCGCGCTTGCCGACCGAACCGGGAAAGCTTCGGCAGGCGTTGCTCGAGCACTGGCCCGAGCTGGAGCCTTTCGGCGACGACCGACTGGCCGAGGCGTGGTTTGAACGCGCCAGAATGCTGCTGCCGCCACTGAACAAGCGCAGCGCGCGAATGCTCGAGGCCCTGCTGCAAGCTCACCTCGAACTGGCCGATGCCGACCGTCTGATCAAGCTGTTTCGGCGCGAATCGGCCGCGCCGGTGCGGGTGTTCGCCTGGACCGGACTGGAACGGCTGGATTTCGAATTTCTGCGCGGCCACCTGGTGCGGCGTCGCCTGCAGATGCGGGAGGCGGCCTGATGCTGCGCACCGTGCCTGCACGCTGGTTCGAACTGCTGGTGCCGCGTGCGGCGGTCGGGCGCGCACTGGAAGTGCTGGCGCGAACCGGCCTGGTGCAGCTCGACTCGGCCGTCGACGACGAGGAACTGATCGCGGTGCCCTCGCTGAAGACGCCGCTGGAGCGGTTCGCCCAACTGGAGCGGCGGTTCGGGAAATACTGGCCGGCTCCGAGGCTGCCCTCGACCGCGCGGGACCGTTTGCTGGAGCGCCAGCTGGAAAGTGCGATGTCGCGCATCGAGGCCTGGTGCGAACAGGCCGGGCCGCATATCGAGCGCATCGAGCGGGCCAGCCGTGAGCGGGGCGATCTCGAGCTGCTCGAAGCGATGTGCCGCGCCGGCAAGCGCAAGCGCAAGCTCGACTTCGGCGACCTGCACGCACGCAGTGCCGACATGACGGCCGCGGTATTCGTGCTGCCGCCGGAAACCGAAACGCCGGCGTTGGCGCTCCCGGTGCTGTATCGCCGGCTCGATTCCAGCGCGGCGAGCTGGCTGCTCGTGTTCGGCCGCAGCGACCAGGTCGAGGGTGTGGCGCAGGCGCTGGCGGGCCATCACGCCCGCCGCATCGGCGTGCCCGGAACGCTGCGGGGAACGCCGGAACAGGCGCAGGCCCGGGTGCAGCACCGGCTGGCCGCGGCCGATCGCCTGCTTGCCACGCAGCGCCGCGCGCTGCAGCGGTTGACCGAGCGCCACCGGCTGGCCGAGGCGCTGGGCAGCCTGCAGCGCGTGCGCTGGCTGGCGGATCACCTGCACGGGATTGCGGCCAGCGAGTACATGGCAAGAATTCACGGCTGGACCAGCGACCCGGATGGCGAAGTGCTGCGCAAGGCACTGGACGAGGCCGGCATTCCCTGCGCGCTGGGCTTCCCGCCGCCCCCGGCCGAGCGCGAGGCACCGTCGCTGACGATCAACCCGCCCTGGGCGCGGCCGTTCGAGATCTTTGCCCGGCTGGTCGGTACCCCGGGACAGAACGAAGCCGATCCCAGCATCATGCTGGCGGTCATCGCGCCGCTGCTGTTCGGCTACATGTTCGGCGACGTGGGACAGGGCGCGGTGCTGCTGGTGGCGGGTCTGTGGTTGCGTAAACGATTCCCGGCCACGGCGCTGCTGATCTGGGGCGGGGCCTGGGCCATGGTCTTCGGCGTGCTGTTCGGCAGCGTGTTCGGGCGCGAGGATCTGATCCCGGCGCTGTGGCTGCATCCCGTGGTCGAGCCGCTGCCGGTGCTCACCGTTCCGCTGCTGTTCGGCGCCGGACTGATCGTGCTGAGCATCCTGTTGAGCGGTCTGGAGCACCAGTGGGCCGGACGCTTTTTCGAGTGGGTCTGCGGCGAGGCCGGCATGGGCGTCGCGCTGCTGTTCGGCATCGCCAGCCTGCGGCATCCGGATCTTATGGTGGTGGCCGTCGGCGCACTGGTGCTGCAGTTTTTCGGCCTGGCCTGGAATTTCCGGCGCAGCGGCGGCATGGCGTTCGCGCGCGCCGCCGCCGACCTGATCGAGGGCCTGATGCGGTTGGTGGTCAACACGCTGTCGTTCGTGCGCGTCGGCGCGTTCGCGCTGGCCCATGCCGGCCTGTCGCTGGCCGTTGTCAGCCTGGCCGACGGCACGGGCAATATCGTGGTCAGCCTGATCGTGATGGTGCTCGGCAACGCGCTCATCATTGCGATAGAGGGCCTGGTCGCCTCGATCCAGACCACACGCCTGGTGCTGTTCGAATTCTTCAACCGCTTTCTCACGGCCGAAGGTCGCGAGTTCCAACCGCTCGCCCCGCCGGCATGAGACCGGAGCAGCCATGGCGAATCCGGGCTGAAATCACTGTTCGCATTATTCAATTGTCCGAAGGAGAACGCTAGATGTCTACCGAAAACACTTCCGGGAAATCCAACCGGCTTTGGCCCGTCCTGATGTTCTTCGGGGCCGTGGTCGTGGCGCTGCTGGCCAGCGGGCTGCTGTGGCTGCCGCAGGCCTTCGGCGTCGAGCCGAGCGCAGGCGGCGAGCTTCCGGCGGAGGTCTTCAAGTGGGGCTTTGCGGCCGCGGCCGCGGCCACCGGCATCTCGGCGCTTGCCGGGGGCTACGCGGTGGCGACCGTGGGCAGCGCCGCCGTGGGCGCGCTCACCGAACGACCCGAACTGCTGGGCCGCGTGCTGATCCTGGTCGGCCTGGCCGAGGGGATCGCGATCTACGGCCTGATCGTTTCCATCCTGATCCTCAATCGTCTGGCTTGATGGGCCGGGTCTGATGAGTTGTCCCGTCTTCATCGGCGACGAGTGGACCGCGGCCGGATGGCGGCTGGCCGGGGCGCGGGTGATCGTGCCCGCGGCCGAGGCCGCGTCGGCGCGCAGCGCATTCGAACAGGCCTGCGGCGATTCGCCGTCGCTGGTGCTGATCGGCGCCCGGTTTGCGCGCCTGCTGGATCCGGATGCGCTGATGGCCGCGCGCAGCCGGCTGGATCCGCCGGTGCTGGTAGTCGGCGAGGTTGCCGGCTCGGGCGGATCGGACGACGTCGCCGGGGAAATTCGTGAACGCATGGGAGTAGCGCGATGAGCGGAAAGAACGGTCGAGACGAAGACGACGTGCCGGCATCGCGGGATATCGCCACGCACAACCGGGAATCGCTGGAAGCGCTGGTGGCCCACGTCGACGAGCAGTGCCGGAGCCGGGTGGACGAAATCGAGCGGCGCGCGCGCGAGCAGGCCGATCGGATCCGGCAGTCGGCGCGCGACAAGGCGGCCGATCTGCTGCGCGAGGTCCGGCGCCGGGAGCGGCGAAATCTGCACGAAAGCGTACGCGTCGAGCGGGCGCGCCAGCAGGGCCGGATTCGACAGCGCGAACTCTCCGAGCGGCGGGCCGCGGCCGAAAAGGGGCTGGAGTACGTGCGCTCGGGGCTGGTTTCGCTATGGCAGGACGACGATGACGGGGCGCGGGCAACCTGGCTGGAGCGTGCCCTGGCCGACGCGCGCGCCGTGATGACGGACGACGACTGGGTGCTGCGCCATCCCGGGGACTGGTCGCCGGAAGACGCCGCGGTGTCGCTTGCCGAGCGCATTGCAGAAGGTGCACGGATCGACTGGCGGCCCGATCCCGACTTGACCGAGGGATTCGTGGTTTCGGCGGCCGGCGCCGTGGTGGACGCGACGCCGGCCGGTTTGTGTGCGCGCGGGGACCGGATCGCCGGCGTGCTGCTGGCGACGTTGCCGGCACTGGATTCGGAGGTGGAATCGTGAATGACGCATCGACGAGCGGCACATCGACCGGCGGGTCATCGGCCCGAATCGTCGAGGTCGGCGGCCCGGTACTGCGTGCCGAGACCGACGGCGTCTTCCGGAGCAACGAGGCCGTCGAGGTCGGGCATCAGCGCCTGATCGGCGAGGTGCTGCGGCTCGACGGCAACCAGATCGTGGTCCAGGTATTCGAGGAAACCGCCGGCCTCAAGCCCGGTGATCCGGTGACCGGCACCGGCAGGCCGCTTTCGGTGCGGCTGGGGCCGGGGCTGCTGGGCGGCATCTTCGACGGCCTGCTGCGGCCGCTGACCGGTTCGCAGGCGTCGTTCATCGAACCGGGTTTTGCCACGGCGTCCTCCGGGCGGCTACCGTTCACGCCGATGGCATCGAGCGGCGATGAACTGACGCCCGGGCAGGCCTTCGGCAAGGTGGTTCGCGAAGGCCGGCCCGAGCTGCTGTGCATGGTGCCGCCGGGCATTTCCGGCAAGGTCCGGCGCATCGCGTCGGCCGGCGAAGTCGACGAGACGGAGACGGTATGCGAGCTCGTCGACGAGGACGACAATGGGCATCAACTCTCTTGCAGCCAGGTCTGGCCGGTGCGCGACCCGCGACCGGCGCAACACCGGCTGCCGGCCAGCGGGCCGCTGATCACCGGCCAGCGCATCATGGACACGCTGTTTCCGGTCGCCCGCGGCGGGCGCGCCGCGCTGCCCGGCGGCTTCGGTACCGGCAAGACCATTCTTCAACAATCCGTGGCCAAGTGGTGCGATGCCGACATCATCATCTACGTCGGCTGCGGCGAGCGCGGCAACGAGATGGCCGAAGTGCTGCGCGAGTTTCCCGAACTCGAGGATCCGCGCACCGGTCGGCCGCTGAGCGAGCGCTCGGTGATCATTGCAAATACCTCCAACATGCCGGTGGCCGCGCGCGAGGCCAGCATCTACACCGGCGTGACGGTGGCCGAGTATTTCCGCGACATGGGCTTCGACGTGGCGATGCTGGCCGACTCGACCAGCCGCTGGGCCGAGGCGCTGCGCGAAATTTCCGGGCGGCTGGGCGAACTGCCGGCCGAGGCCGGCTACCCCGCCTACCTGGGCAGCCGCAAGGCCGAATTCTACGAGCGCGCCGGGCGCACCGAGGCGCTGTCCGGCGCGGTGGGATCGGTCACCCTGATCGGCGCGGTCAGCCCGCCCGGCGGCGATTTTTCGGAGCCGGTGACGCTCTACACCCAGCGCAACGTGCGCTGCTTCTGGCCGCTGGACCGCGAGCGCGCCCGGGCGCGCTTCTACCCGGCCATCCACCCGCTGCAGGCCTATTCCGAGGACGCCGACGAACTGGGCCAGTGGTGGCGCGAGGAGGGCTACCCGGAATGGGACCGGGACCGGCGGCGCCTGCTGGAACTGCTGGGCGAGCAGGTGCAGCTCGAGCGCATGGCGCGCATCGTCGGCAAGGACACGCTGCCCGCCGCCCAGCAACTGGCGCTGCTCAACGCCGAGCTGGCCAACGAGGCCTTTCTGCGCCAGTCGGCGATGTCGGATACCGACGCGTTCTGCACGCCCGAGCGCCAGATCGCGATGATGCGTACCCTGATGCGCTTCATCGACCGTTCGCAGTCCGCGCTGGAAGGGGGCATGGACGTCGCCGAAATTGCCGGCCTGCCGCTGTTGCGGCGAATCCGTCGCATGGGCGAGGAGATCGGCAACGACGATGTCGAACGGTTCGAGAAGCTGCAGGCCGAAATCGACGCCCAGCTGAGCGCATCCGGCGGGAACGAGTCGGAAGGTGCGGCGGAATCGCGGTCGGCGTCGGGATCGCCATCGACAGCGGATTCGGGATCGGAATCGGCGTCTGAAACCGACGAGGAGGCCTTGTCATGACCATTCTCGCGCACGACCGAACCCGCGCCGAAATTCGGCTGGAGGATGCCGCGCTCAGCCTGGACGGGCCGCTGCTGGTGCTCAAGCGCGAAATCGAGTGCGGATTGCACGATGCCGTCGAGGTGCTCGACGAAAGCGGCCGGAGCCGGCTCGGCCGGGTGGTGGCGCTGCGTCCCGACGCCATCGTGGTCGATATCCACGCATCGGGTCGCGATCTCCCGTTATCGGGACTGCGCGCGCGCTTCCACGGCGCCCCGCTCAATTTCGGCGTCGGTCCCGGCCTGATGGGACGGATTCTGGACGGCACCGGCGCGCCGATCGACGGCGGGCCGCCGCTGGCGGTGCGCGAGGAGCGCTCGGTCAACGGCGCACCGATCAACCCGGTCGCGCGCGACCTGCCGGTCGACTTCATCGAAACCGGGGTCACGGCCATAGACCTGATGAATTCGATCGTACGCGGCCAGAAACTGCCGCTGTTTTCCGGCGGCGGGATGCCGCATGACAGACTCGCCATAAGAATCGCCGAGCACGCCCGGCTGCTGGGCGAGCGCGACGAGGCGTTCGCGCTGGTGTTCGCCGGCATCGGCGTTTCGCACACCACGGCCGCGCTGTTCCGCAGCGCCATCGAGGAAAGCGGGGCGCTGGAGCGCACGGTCATGTTCCTGAACCTGGCCGACGAATCCAGCGCCCAGCGATTGCTGGCCCCGCGCTACGCGCTGACCGCGGCCGAATACCTGGCCTTCACCGAAGGTCTGCACGTGCTGGTGGTGATGACCGACATGACCAGCTACTGCGAAGCGCTGCGCGAGGTCTCGGCCGGCCACGGCGAGATTCCGGCGCGCAAGGGATACCCGGGCTACATGTACTCCGACCTGGCCGCGCTGTTCGAGCGCGCCGGGCGCATCCGGGGCTCGAGCGGCTCGCTGACCCAGCTGCCGATCCTGACCATGCCCGGCGACGACATCACCCACCCGATTCCCGACCTGACCGGCTACATCACCGAGGGCCAGATCGTGCTCGACCGGGGACTGCACCGCAAGGGCATCGAGCCGCCGATCGCGGTGCTGCCGAGCCTGTCGCGGCTCGTGGATCAGGGCATCGGCGAAGGCTTTACCGATGTCGACCACCCGGCGCTGGCGGCGCAGCTCTATGCGGCCTACGCGCGCACGCGGCAGGTCAGGTTGCTGGCCAGCGTGGTCGGCGAGGAAGGGCTTTCCGAAGGCGACCGGGCCTACCTGGAATTCGGCGACGCGTTCGAGCAGCGCCTGGTCGCCCAGGAGGCCCCGCGCAGCCTGGAAGAAAGCATGGAAATCGGCTGGGACGTGCTGCGGATGCTGCCGGCCGGCGACCTGACGCGGCTCAGCGACGAGCAGCTGGAACGCCACCACGCGCAGCAAGACGAGGCCGAAGATGGCTGAGGCCGCACGCGGTTCGGCCTCGCGCGCCGAACTCCTGGAGCTCAGGCGCGAGCACGAGGTCGTCGAGGAGGGTCATCGTCTGCTCGACGAACGCCGTGTGCTGCTGGCGCGCGAACTGCTGTCCCGTTTGAGGGATTTCGACGAACGGCACGCGGCATTCGCCGAACGCGAGCGCGAAGCCCATGCCGCGTTGATCGAGGCCACCGACCGGATGGGCCTGGAGCAGCTCCAGGTCTATCCGCCGCTGGATCTCGACGCCCTGGAGACGGTGCGCGAGACGGTCAAGTTCATCGGGGTGTCGTTCCCGAGCGTCGGCTTCGGCCATCTGCCGGAGCCGGAGCGGGACCGGCCCCCGGTGTTCGAGATCGAGGCGGCCGATACCGCGGCGAAGAAGTTTGCCGGCCTGCTGCAAGAAGCGCTGGGCCTGGCCTCAGACATCGCGCAATTGCTCAAACTCGAAGCCGAATACCGCCGCACCCAGCGCCGCGTCCGTGCGCTGGAGAAGATCCTGCTGCCGGAACTGGAGGCCGAGCAGAAAGTGCTCGAAAATGCGCTCGAGGAACTGGAGATCGAGGAGGCGGTGCGGGTGCGGTTGGCGGCGAAGAAGGGTTGAAATCTACGGTTTACGCTTTAGGGTTGGACGGTTTACGCGGGCGGGGCTTTGCGCCCTGTTTTAGGTGTTAGGTAAATGCGTTATTGGCTGTTGTCTTTTGTGGGAGGCCCATCCTGGGCCGATGGGCATGGCTTGATCGGGGCTGGAAGCCCCTCCCACGGGGGGATGGTGGAAAGTCGGCAAGACATAAACCGCCTTTACCAAACACCTAGCACCTAACACCTAACACCTAACACCTAACACCTAACACCTAACACCTAACACCTAACACCTAACACCTAACACCTAACACCGCCGCCCTCAACCGGCGAGTATCCCCACTGCCTTCCTGACCTCGTCCAGCCCGCAGGCCCGCCGGACGAAGATTTCGCGCGCCGGCCTGGCGAAGCGCATGGCGGTGAAGCCGGCGCCGAGCGCGTGCTTGCCGAGTTCGCCGAGGGTGCGGGTTTCGTTGATGGCGTGGATGCCGCCGGCGACCAGGACCGAGTCGGACCAGCGGCGGCGGGAGTAGCGGGCCAGCCGGTCGCTCGGGTCCTGCTTTGACTGCCAGCCGTCCAGCGCCTCGACGAGCGCGGCGACGTCGGCCAGGCCCAGGTTCAGGCCCTGGCCGGCCAGCGGATGGACGCTCCGGGCGGCGTCGCCGAGCAGTGCGATGCGGCCGGCCGCCAGCGGTTTCGACTGGCGCCGGATCAGCGGCAGAGCGTGGCGTTCGCCGGTGGCGGTGAAGGCGCCGAACGGCGGTTCGACGCAGTGCTCGGTGAGTATCTCGAGAAACGCTTCCTCGCCCATTTCCATCAAACGATCGGCTTCATCGTCGTGGACCGACCAGACCAGGGACGAGCGTCCCTCGGGCAGCGGCAGCAGCGCCAGCGGACCGAGGTCGGTGAAGCGCTGCCAGGCGGTGCCGGGGTTGCTTTGTTCGGTGGCCAGATGCGCCACGATGGCGCGCTGGTTGTAGTGGTGCATCGTCGCCTCGATGCCGGCGGCGGCGCGCACCCGGCTCTTCGCGCCGTCGGCGCCCAGCAGCATCCGGCCGGCGAGTGTCTGCCCGTCGGCCAGCGTGACCGTGATCTCGTCGTCTTCGACGTCGATGTTCTGCACGTCGGCCGGCGCGTGGATTGAAATGCGCCGGCGCTTCTTCATTTCCCGCCATAGCGCCTGGTCGAGTTCGGGCAGTTCGGAGATCCGGCCCAGCGCGGCCAGGCCGTGCTCGGTGGCGCGGAAATGCACCTTCCCGCGCCCGGCCACGACCTGCATGTCGGCGTAGGCGGCGATGCGCGCCGGGCGCACGTGCCGCCAGGCGCCGAGCGCTTCCAGAAGCCGCTTGGAGCCGGGGCTGACGGCGACCACGCGCGGATCCAGCGGCGCGTCTTCGGGATGTTCTTCCGGCGGCTTGCGGTCGATCAGTGCAACTTCGCGGCCGGTGCGCGCCAGCGCCAGCGCGGCCGCCGCGCCGACCGTGCCGCCGCCGATGATGAGCGCATCGAAGGTTTCGTTGTCTGTCATTGTCGTCAGACCTCCCGTGCGAGTTTCGAGACGGGTTCGCGGAAGCCCATGGCCGAGGTGACAAGGCGGCGCTTGAGTCCGGGCAGCAGCGCGTGCGCGGCCAGGCCCAGGCCGGTGCCGATGCGAAACGGCAGGCTGGGATTGGTGAACGCGCGCGCCAGCGTGTCGGTGTAGCGCACGGTGTCGGCCTGGTCGGCCTTGCGCGCTTGCACGTAGCGTGCCATCCACACCGGCGCGCCGGGATCGTGCGCCTCGCCCAGCACTTCGATCAGCCCGGCGACGTCGCGCAGGCCGAGGTTGAAGCCCTGCGCCGAGACCGGGTGCACGGTATTCGCCGCGTTGCCGATGCACACCACGCGCTTGCCGATGGGCACCGGCGTGCGCAGCAGCCTGAGCGGGTAGCGCGCGCGCTTGCCGGGTTGCGAGAAATTCCGGAATCCGCTGCCCGCGCGTTGCGTGAGACGCGCCAGCAGTTCGCCGTCGCCGAATGCCATGGCTTCTTCGATGCGGTCCGTCGAATCGATCCAGACCACGCCGAAACGGCCTTCGGGCTGGGGCAGGAACGCAAGCGGGCCTTCCGGCGTGAAGCGCTCGTGGGCGGTGTCGCTCGATGCCGGCTCGGCCATCACGTTGAAAATCATCGCCGACTGGTGGTAGTCGTGCAGCGTCGAGGCAATGCCGGCGGCCTGGCGCACGGCCGAGCCGGTGCCGTCGGCGGCCACCAGCAGGCGTGTTTCGATTTGCGTGCCCGAGGCCAGCCGGATGTAGACCCGGTCCGCTTCAGGATCTTCGTCGACCTGGAAGGTCTCGAGCCGCTCCGGGCAGTATTCGGTGATGCCTTCGTCCTTCTCCAGGCAGGTCAGCAACCGGTTGCCCAGCTCGCGGGCGACGACCACCGCGCCGAAGTGGTCCAGCCCGTGCTCGGCGGCGTCGAGCCGGACATGGCCGAAGCCGTGCGCGCGGGTCACGTCGATGTGCCGGATCGGACGGCGCGGCAGCGCGTCGTCGAGAATGCCGAGGTGGGCGAGGATGTTCAGCGATGCGCGGTTGACCACCAGCGTGCGGTCGTCGTAGCTGGGCTGGCGGTCGGCCGAGCGGTCCACGGCCTCGATGATGGCGACGTCGAATCCGGCCCCGGCCAGGCCGACGGCCAGCGAGGCGCCGGCCATGCCGCCGCCGGCGATGACGATGTCGTGTTGGTGGGGCGAGTTCATGATTGCATCAGGGCCTCGATTTCATCGGCCGCCGCCGGCACCGCGCCGGTGAGGTTTTCCGGGGCGCCGTCGGTCACCCGGATATCGTCCTCGATGCGCACGCCGATGTTGCGAAACTCGGCCGGGATGTCGTCGTCATCGCCGATGTACAGCGCCGGCTCGACGGTGGTGACCATGTTCTTTTCGAGCACCCTCGGGTGGCCGTCGATGCGGTAATCGCCCACGTCGTGCACGTCGAGGCCGAGCCAGTGGCCGGTCTTGTGCATGTAGAAGCGCCTGTAACTTTGCTGCGCCAGGTTTTCGTCCAGGCTGCCCGCCAGCAGTCCGAGCTCGATCAGGCCCTCGGTGAGCATCCGGCAGGCCGCTGCGTGGAACTCGTCGAACGCGTTGCCGGGACGGACCTTGTCGATGGCCGCGCGCTGGGCGGCCAGCACCAGGTCGTGGATCTTGCGCTGGGCCGGCGTGAAGCGGCCGGAGACCGGGAAGGTGCGCGAGATGTCGGCGGCGTAGCCGGCATATTCGCAGCCGGCGTCGATCAGCACCAGGCCGTCGTCGGGCAGCGGCTGATCGTTTTTCACGTAGTGCAGCACCAGCGCGTTGCGGCCGCCGGCGACGATCGGCAGGTAGGCAGGCGGGCAGCCGTGGCGCGTGAACTCGTACATCAGCTCGGCGGCCAGGTCGGGCTCGCCCAGGCCCGGCCGGCAGACCTGCATGGCGCGGCGGTGCGCCTGCGCCGAGATCTTCGCCGCCCGCCGCATGGCCGCGATTTCCTGCGACGACTTGATCAGCCGCAGTTCGTGCAGCAGGTGATCCAGCGCGATGAATTCCTCCGGACTTCGAGCGTTGCGCTTCTGCTTGCGAAGCTGATTTCGCCAGCCGATGACCTGGCGGTCGAAGGCCGGGTCGCGGCCGACCGAGTGATAGATATGGTCGCGGTCTTCCATCAGGCCGGGCAGGATCTCGTCCAGGTCGGCAATCGGGAATGCATCGTCCATGCCGAGCTGCTCGCGTGCGCCGTCCAGCCCCAGCCGGGGCCCGTCCCAGCGCTCGCGTTCCGGGTCGCGCTCGCGGCAGAACAGGATCTGCTCGCCGGCATCGCGCCCGGGAATCAGCACCAGCACCGCATCGGGCTCCTCGAATCCGGCCAGGTAGAGAAAATCGCTGTCCTGGCGGAAGGGATAGTAGCTGTCGCCGTTGCGCAGTCGTTCGCGCGCCGAAGGTACGACAAGAATGCTGTCCGGTTCAGCCAGGTCCATCAGGTGCCGGCGGCGTCGCGCCAGGGTTTTGGGGCTGGTCGTCATCGATAGTGCCGCGGGAGTGACGTTCAGGCCGGCTTGCGCAGGCCTTCCTCGCGCAATAGCAGCGTGGCCACGCGCACGAATTCGCCGAGTTCGGAAAAGGCCGCTTCCTGCTCCTCGTCGTCGGCTTCGGGGTCCGTCCCGGCCCGGGCGATCTGCTCGAGCAGCCGCAGCGCCTCGCTGGCATCCTGACTTTCGAGTTTCGGCGCGCCGGCGCCGAAGCCGGCAAGGAAGCCGCTGACCCAAAAGGCCAGGCAACGGGTACGCTCCGCCAGCGGGCGGTCATCGGTGGGCAGCAGCGGCTTGAAGTCCATGTCCGGAGAGGCGAGCTCGCTCCTGAGCGTGCTGATGGCCGGACCGAGATCCTGCTGAATCCGATCCGAATTCCAGTCGCCGACCTGCAGCTTCTCGAGCTGGTCGGCGAGCTCGGCGTCGGACTGGCGTGGCCCGCCGGCCAGCAGTCCGATGACCACGCCATGGGTCTCGGCAATGCGGGCGGGCTCCTTGTCGGCCGACAGCGCCAGCAGCCAGGCCAGTTTGGATTCGTTGTTGTCCATGCAAGACTCGATTGCTTGAAGATTCGACGACATTCAATGGTAGCACCGGGTGCGCGAGACGAGGTTTCATGCGCCCCGGCGCGCCGATTTTTCGGCGTGTAGGCCGCACGCGGCGCCGTGATCGCCGGTCCTGGGCGGCCGCGATCGATCCGCGGACTTGTTAAACCGTGTGACAAAGTTCTATCATTGGCCTGAATTTCAACTGAAATCGACGGACGGGCATGCGCACAGAACAAGTCAGCCAGGCGCTGGATCGAATCGAGGCGCACATGGATCGCCTGCGGACCAGGGTCGAAGAACTGGAGCGGGAAAATCGATCGTTGCTCGAACGCCAGGAATCGCTGGTGGCCGAAAGAGCCGGACTGGTTCAGCGCAACGAAGAGGCGCGCACGCGGGTCGAGTCCATGATCGAACGACTCAAATCACTGGAGAATGCAGGATGACGTCGGAAATGGTCACGGTGCGCATCCTGGACCGCGAGTACCAGGTGATGTGCGCGCCGGAAGAACGCAAGGGCTTGATGGAAGCGGCACTCTACCTGGACTCGCAGATGCGCGAGGTGCGCGAAAGCGGCAAGCTGAGCTCGGTCGAGAAGATCGCGGTCATGTGCGCGCTGAACTTTTCCGATGAATTGCTCAAGCTCAGGCAGCAGAGCCTCGAGCACGGCGAGCAGGTCGACCAGCGGATTCTGGACCTGGCGGGCCGCCTCGAACCGGCCGATTCCGGCGTGGTGAAATCCTGATCGGCGGGCCTCGCCCGGCATATCGCAGCAACGTCGATTCCGTTCGTGTATAGTCTCTCCCATGGTGCTCTCTGCGGTGTTCGCCAGTGAGATCGCATTATGCCTTGTCCCTACTTTTTGACCTTGGGACAGCCACTTTCAGGGCCGGTGTGCACATTCGTTCTGCGAATAGCCTGAAGGCCCGAAGAGCTCTCCCACCTGAACCTCTGGTTCAAGGTCACCGATCTTGCAGCGGCATTTGCGGAGAGCACCATCCTTTTCGCCGACATCCGGCAGGCCGCCTTCCGTGACCGACTCGATCCAGGATCGAAAGACGGCGCTGCGCGCGCATCTGATCGAGACTCGCGGCAGTATCCATCCGCACCAGCGTCAGCGGGCCGATCGCCAGATCTGCGCGCACCTGCTGCGCCTGCTGGTCGAGCGCGACCACCTCGACGTTGCCGCTTTCATGCCGTTTCGCGGAGAGCCCGATCTGCTGCCCGCCATGCAGGCGCTGAGCGAGGCCGGGCGCCGGATCTGGCTGCCGGTGGTCGAGGGGCCGGCAATGACGTTTCGGCGCTGGCAGCCCGGCCTGCAGATGAAGGCCAACCGCTTTGGAATCCCCGAGCCGGTCGGCAGCCGCGCGTGCGAGCCGGAGCGTCTCGAACTCGTTCTCACGCCGCTGGTGGCGTTCTCCGGCAACGGCACCCGACTGGGCATGGGCGCCGGGTTCTACGATCGGACCTTCGCCTTCGCCAACGACAATCCGGCCGCCGGCCCCTGGATGGTCGGCGTGGCGTATGCGCTGCAGCAGGTCGACAGCCTCCCGTCCCAACCCTGGGACGTTCCGCTGGGTGGAGTGATAACGGAGCGGGGGTTGCAGGTTTTTCGGGAATAAGGGAACCTCTGAACTACTCTGCGCGGGCGCGTTTCTGACAAGAGCTGTTTTAGGTTTTAGGTGTTGAGTTTTAGGCGCTGCGGTGCATGGTTCCGACCGAACGGCAATTCCTTCCGAGCGGAGGCCTCCCGGGAATTCGAAGACTAAAAACTCAAAACTAAAAAAGCAAAACCGAAAACGGTTTTGCGATTCCGCTACCATTGTTTCGTTGCCAACCCGACCGGAGTTTCGATGAACTACTGGCTGATGAAATCCGAGCCCGACGTGTTCGGGATCGAGCACCTCAAGAAGTGCGAGAACAAGACCGAGCCGTGGGATGGGATCCGCAACTACCAGGCGCGCAATTTCATGCGCGACGGGATGGAGAAAGGAGACCTGGCATTCTTCTATCACTCCAACTGCAAGCAGCCGGGAATCGTCGGCATCATGAAGATCGTCAGCGACGCGTATCCGGATCCGACCCAGTTCGATGCCGGTTCCAAGTATTTCGACGCAAAATCGGATCCGGACAATCCGCGCTGGCTGCTGGTGGACGTCCAGCACGTGCGCGACCTGAAGCGTAACGTCACGTTGACCGAAATGAAGCGCGAGGCCGATTCTTTCGTTGATTTTCAACTGCTGAAGAAGGGCAACCGGCTGTCCATCATGCCGGTGACCGAGGCGCAGTGGAACCGGGTCCTGGAACTCGAACAGAGGAGTCCGAAATGAGCACATCCAGACTGAAGATCGAAGTCGCCCGCGCGGCACTGAAATACGTCGAGGAAGGCATGGTGCTGGGGGTGGGCACCGGCTCCACGGTCAACGCGTTCATCGACGAACTGGCCGGGGCCGGCATCCGGCTGGACGGCGCGGTGTCGTCGTCGGAACAGACCACCGCGCGTTTGGAGAAGATCGACGTTTCGATCAAGGAGCTCAACCACACCGGTGACCTGGATCTCTACATCGACGGCGCCGACGAGGCCGACGACAGCAAGCGCCTGATCAAGGGCGGCGGCGGCGCGCTGACGCGCGAAAAGGTGATCGCCGGAGCCAGTCGCAGGTTCGTCTGCATCGTCGACGAATCCAAGCGGGTCAAGGTGCTCGGCGAGTTCCCGCTGCCGGTCGAAGTGATCCCGATGGCGCGCTCGTTCGTCGCGCGCCAGCTGCGCAAGCTCGGCGGCAACCCGGAACTGCGCGAGGGCTTCACCACCGATAACGGCAACCCGATCCTGGACGTGCGCGGCATGGACCTGGTCGACCCGGTGGAAATGGAGTCGCGGATCAACGCCATACCCGGCGTCGTTACCTGCGGGCTGTTCGCGCAGCGCGGCGCCGACGAGGTGCTGGTGGCTTCCGAGTCGGGGATCGAAAAACTGTGACTCGGTGATGGTCCTGGAATGAACGTGCTGGTCACCGGTGGCGGCGGGTTTCTCGGCCAGGCCATCGTGCGCAGGTTGCTGGGGCGCGGCGAAGTGGTCCGGGTGCTCAATCGCTCGCATTATCCGGAGCTCGCCGCCCTGGGGGTGGACTGCCGGGCAGGCGACCTGGCCGACGCCGAGGCCGTTCGATCGGCATGTCGAGGCTGCGATGCCGTAGTGCACGTCGGCGCCAGGGCCGGCCCCGGCCTGTACTGGCCGGATTTCGAGCGCGCCAACGTCGCCGGCACCCGCAACGTGCTGGCCGCGTGCCGGGCCGAAGGGGTCGGCGTACTGGTGCACACGTCCTCGCCGAGCGTGGTGCACGCCGGCGGCGACATCGCCGGCGGCGACGAGTCGCTGCCGTATGCCCTTCATTTTCCGGCGCCTTATCCAGCCACCAAGGCCGAGGCCGAGCGCCGGGTTCTTGCAGCCGACGGCGCGGGCCTGAGGACCGTTGCGTTGCGTCCGCACCTGATCTGGGGCCCGGGCGACAATCATCTGTTGCCGCGCCTGATCGAGCGCAACCGGGCCGGCCGCCTCCGCCTGCCGGCGCCGGACAAGAAGATCGATACCGTCTACATCGACAATGCCGCCGAAGCGCACGTGCTGGCGCTGGACAACCTCGCCGATTCGGCCGGTGCGGCCGGCAAGCCCTACTTCGTCACCAACGGCGAGCCGCTGCCGGTCGCCGCGATCATGCGCAGTCTGCTCGAAGCGGCCGGAGAAACGCCGCGCATTCGCCAGGTATCGCCGCGCCTGGCGCACGCCGCGGCGGCCGTCGTGGAGACCGCCTGGCGTGGCCTGCGCCTGAAGTCCGATCCGCCGGTATCGCGCTTTCTCGTCGAGCATCTTTCGACCGCACACTGGTTCGATATCGGCGCGGCCGAGCGCGACCTGGGCTATCGGCCCGCGGTTTCCATCGCCGAAGGATTGCGCCGATTGGCTGCGGCGTGGCGGCGCGAGGGTGGCGCCCGTCGTTGACGAGGTCGGCCGCGCCCGCGCCGACCGGGCTGCATGTCTGGCGTGTAAGGGCGCCCTATTGAGATCAACTTACACTTCAAAACCGTTTCGCCTCGCGCTTCGCGCTTGCAGGCGAGTAACTTTTGTCGATTGCAACAAAAGTAACCAAAAATGCGCTTTACAGGCGGCAGCTGTGTTGGCTGCGAGCCCGATCGACTGGGTGGTTTGGTGTCAGGGTCCGTCTTCGCTGGTTCTTGAAAGCTTGCGCCGTACTGGTTCGAATGGGTCGGGTGGTATTGCTGGGTGTGTTGCAAGATGTTGCGATCCGGTGGCCGGGCCGGAAAGGCGCGGGCGTTTCGGCATCCGTGCCTGGCGATGGATACGGCTGTCGCTTCACGAGTGCGCAACAGAGTGAGCAGGTCGCGGCGACGTCCGCGATGCCATCACCCG
>JAGXKW010000004.1:44278-81304 GCA_018334995.1 Wenzhouxiangellaceae bacterium | reverse complement strand
GAGGCGCGAGGATCCGGCGGGGGCGCCCGCCGAGGGCCTCGCCACGCGTCGAACCGAGGCGGGCGAACCCCGCCGGATCCGGGATCGAAGCCGATCAGGGTCAGGATCAAAATGTCAGATTCACCGGTCCGCGGGTCAGCGGTAGGCGTTGGCGAGGTGTTCGAACTGTTCGCGGGCCGGGCCGCGCAGGTAGGGGCTGACCAGGCTCATGACCTGGATCGCGGCCCGGTCGGGCCGGGGCTCGACGTCGAGTTCCATGACCTGGTCGAACGCGATCCAGTAGCTGCTGATCAGCACGATGTTGCGCACCGCCGATTCCCGCTCCAGCGCCATTGCTTCGAGCTGACCGCTGCGCTCCAGCGCGGCCAGCAGGTCCGAGGCCGTGCGCATCGAGAGTTTCAGGATCGCGCGGATGCGTCGGCGAAGATTCCGGCTTCTGGTGCACAGTTCGTTGAGGTCGCGGTAGATGAACCGGTAGGCCGCAATGTTTTCGAACACCAGGTGCAGGAAAAGCCAGGCATCCTCGACGTCGGCCTCGTCGATGCCATCTCCGCCCAGCAGTTCGAGCATGCGGTGCTCGAAGCGGCTGAACAGCGTGTCGATGAGATCCTGCTTGGTCCTGAAATGATAGTGCAGGTTGCCCGGACTGATCTCGAGTTCGTCGGCGATGCGATTCGTCGTCACATTCGGTTCGCCGAACGCGTTGAACAGCGCCAGCGCGGTTTCGGCGATGCGCTCTGGGGTACGGGAGCGAGACATGCGCGGACGAGCGCGCCGCCCCCTCAGTCCGTCAGAGAGTCGACAAGCTCGATATAGCGCTTCATCGCCTCTTTCTGGTCGGTGCCCTTGAGCTTCTCCCAGGCTTCGTACTTGGCCACGCCCACGAAATCGAAGAAACCGGGTCGTTCGCCGCTGACGTCCCCTTCGGCACCTTGTTTGTACAAGGCGTAGAGCTTGAGCAAGGTGTCATTGTCCGGCCGCTCGTCCAGTTGTTTGACGCGCTCGGATGCCTGCTCGAATTCCTGTTTCAGATCACTCACCTGGTGCTTCCCTTCTGGTTCGACTCGTCAGGTTACTTCTTAGCATGCGCGTGCCCGAAGGTCAACGGTCCGGTGCGGAATCCGCGGCCCGGCGTCGATCGGGGCTGGCGTTGCGGAGCCAAGGTCGGTACTCTTGGCAACATCGATCAATGCAAAAAAGAAAAGGAGAACCCACGGATGGCCTATTTCGTGACGGGTGGGACCGGATTCATCGGCCGGAATCTCATCGATCAACTGCTTCAGCGCCGCGGTAACGTGTACGTGCTCGTGCGCCGCGGTTCCAAAAAGAAGTTCAAGGCGTTGGTCGCCGAGCGCTGGAGCGATGCGAGCAAGCGGGTCGTCGCCGTCGGCGGCGATCTTACCAAGCCCCGTCTCGGAGTGTCGAAGGCGGACATGGAGAAGCTCCAGGGCAAGGTCAAACACGTGTTTCACCTGGCCGCCGTATACGATCTCGATGCCAGCGCCGAGTCGCAGGAAAAGGTCAATATCGACGGCACGCAGAACACCATGGATTTCGCCGCCGCGGTCGGCGCGAAGTGTTTTCATCACACCTCTTCGATCGCCGTGGCCGGCATGTTTCAGGGGGCGTTCCGCGAAGACATGTTCGAGGAGGCCACGGGGCTGGATCATCCCTATTTCCGCACCAAGCATGATTCCGAGGGGCTGGTGCGGCGCAAATGCGAGATTCCGTGGCGAATCTATCGGCCCGGAATCGTGGTCGGACATTCGAAGACCGGGGAAATCGACAAGATCGACGGGCCTTATTTCTTTTTCAAACTGATCCAGAAGCTCAGGCGCATGCTGCCCCCCTGGGTGCCGACCCTCGGCCTGGAAGGTGGCCGAATCAACCTGGTGCCGGTGGATTTCGTCGCCCGCGCGATGGACCACATCGCTCACAAGCCCCGGCTGGACAACGGTTGCTTCCACCTGACCGATCCCAATCCCAAGCGCATCGGCGAGGTCATGAACCTGTTCGCCGAGGCCGCGCATGCACCGATGATGTCCATGCGCGTCGATGCCCGGTTGTTCAATCTCATCCCGCAGCCGGTCAAGCAGGGCATCGGAATGCTGCCGCCGGTTCGCCGGATCATCGACCAGGTACTCAGCGACCTGGGTATCCCGAAGGACGTGCTGAGTTTTTTCAATTATCCGACCAGTTTCGACACCCGCGAAGCCGATCGCGCGCTCAAGGGCTCGGGAATCAAAGTGCCGCCTCTGGAGGATTACGCCTGGGTGCTGTGGGACTATTGGGAGCGCCACCTCGATCCGGATCTGTTCATCGACCGTTCGCTCAGCGGACACGTCAGGGACAAGGTGGTCCTGGTTACCGGCGGCTCGTCGGGCATCGGCAAGGCCACCGCCATGATGATGGCCGAAGCCGGGGCAAAGGTGATTATCGTTGCCCGCAAGGAGACCGAACTGGCGGAGACGAAAAAGGAAATCGAGGCCGATGGCGGGACCGCATTCACCTATACCTGCGACCTGGCCGACTACGACGACACCGACAAGTTGTGCGCCCAGGTGCTGGCCGATCATGGCGCGGTGGACGTGCTGGTCAACAATGCCGGACGCTCGATCCGGCGATCGATCGCCCTTTCCTATGATCGCTTCCACGACTTCGAGCGCTGCATGCAGCTGAATTATTTCGGCTCGCTGAAGATGATCCTGGGACTGCTTCCGCCGATGGCCGAGCGTCGCAGCGGCCACATCATCAACATCTCGTCGATCGGTGTGCTGACCAATGCGCCCCGCTTTTCAGCGTATGTGGCTTCCAAGGCCGCACTGGACGCCTTCTCGCGCTGTGCGGCGGCCGAGTTCAACGACACCGGCGTGGCGTTTACCACCATCAACATGCCGCTGGTCCGGACGCCGATGATCGCGCCGACCAAGATCTATGAATCGGTGCCGACGATCACGCCCGAGGACGCGGCGGACATGGTCAAGCAGGCCGTGATCTATCGCCCGCAGCGGATTGCCACCCGTCTGGGCGTCTTCGCCTCGGTACTGCATGCGCTGGCGCCCAAGATTTCCGAGATCGTCATGAACTCGGCGTTCCGGATGTTCCCCGATTCAGCCGCGGCGCGTGGCGAGCGGCCCAGCAGCAGCGAGGGCAGGGCGACCCAGGAACAGGTGGCTTTTGCCAGCCTGATGCGCGGGATTCACTGGTAGGGGCGTTGAATCAGCGCAGGATGTTTGGCTGGTTGCCGCCGGAACGCGACAGCAATGTCCGGCGCGTCGGTTCCTCCGGGCTTTCCGGCCGTTGTCGTCGTGAATCGGTGCGCGGGTCGATCGGCCGCACCCCGAAGGCCGAATGTCCCAGTTGGCCGACGACGGTCCGGTAACGCGACGCTTGCTCGAGCGCTTCGCGCCGGCGTTGGCGTTGCTGGGCTTCGCGCTGCTGTTCGGCCGCGTATTCGCGTTGCTGCGCCAGTGCCTGGCGACGCTTTTCCAGAAAAGTCTTGTTGCTCGCGGCAACCCGGTCGAGATTTTCGGCCGGATTCACCACGCTGATCCTGTCCTCGCTCCTGTGCACTTCGGCGTCCTGGGAGCAGGGCTTATCGGAAAAGACCGTGGTCTCGCCATCCACGCAGCGATAGATCTCGGCGCTGGCCGGTGCCGCCAGCAGCCAGCAAAGAATGACCGACGCCATGCCGGCGCGATCGATACCGAGCCATTTCTGCAGAACCTTCATATCGAAATTTGACCACGTTTCCCGATCATGGTTCTAGGAGCGAGCCTTGTCTTTGTCTGTGCCGGGCGCGTCGGCCTTCGGTTCCAACCGTTGCATGATCTGATGGCACACGGCCGCCAACTCCGCGACGTGACGCCTGGAGGGAATGGCGCGGGAGCCGATCCATGCGGCCAGTCCCCGCTCGACCAGCAGGCGTTGCCAGTCGGCCAGCCCGCGTGGTGGCAGGACCCAGCCGCGCTCGACGAGGCGCGCACATATATAGGTCAGGCCCTGCTGCGGACGAATGCTGCCGCGTTTGTTGTAGCTGGGCCGGAAAGCGCGCGCGGCGACGGTTGAGGCAAAACGCTTCCATGGGCCGGGATGCTCCAGCCAGGGCACCAGGTAGACCGGTTTGGGTCCGGCCACGGCATCCTGAAATATCGCCGGCGTCCCTCCGGCGATCAACAGCGCGCCTGCGTGTTCCAGCACTATGCTGTAGGGATCATCGTCATCATCGCGCTGCCAGGCGTAAACGTCCACATTCTCGTCGGCGCGCCGTTGCAGCCACGGGCCGGCGGCCGCGGAGTGTCGCGTCGTGACGATCAGCAGGCGGGCGTTTCGTTCCCGAGCCCATTGCTGCGCGTCGTTGAGCACGGTTTCGAGTTCGTCGCTCGACCAGTCGCCGGTCGGATTTCTGCCCACGATCAGGGCGCAGCGCGGCCGGGACTCGAGCCAGTCCTGCCATCGACGCGTATCTACGGCGGGCTGCCATTCGTCGCGGTGACCGAAACCGAGCAGCGTGGTGATCCGGTTCGGGTGCGGCGGAAGATCGTGGTGCGCCATGCTGACGGCTGCGCCGGCATGTTCCGGCACGCGCCCTGCATTGCGTCCGACGAGCACGAGTGCCGGTGGATGCTCGCTGCGCGCGACCGCGCGCCGGGCGGCACGCGCGGCGAGCGCACCCGATGCGACAAGAATCGCCGGCGCCGGATCGGCGTCGTCGATCAGTCCTCGACCCGTCAGCGCTCGCACGCCGTTGACGAAACGCCCGCCATGTCTGCCGACGCGAGTCATTTCGCGGCCGGTGACGCGCGCCAGGGCGCCGCCCACGGCTTCGGCTTTGCTGCGGGTACGCGCGCCGGGACCGGAAACGATCGCGACCGGTCCGTCCGGGAGCGGGCCGCCGGTCAGCACGCGGCGGCTCGTTCCGACGCGCCGCTCCAGGCGCCAGCGCGTTTCGGGATTGAGTCGTTGCGCCAGGTGCAGTTGCTCGATCCAGAAGTGGAGGCTGCGCCGTGGCTTGCCCCGGCGAATCCAGACCGGTTCGCGCAGTTCGATCTCGAGGTTGGCGGTCATCGCGAACAGGCGGTCCAGCACCCACGGCAGGTCAGCGTCGGGTACGCGCTCCAGCAGATCCCGGACCCGCCGCGTATCGGCATGCAGGTCGGCGGCCGGATGCACCCCGAGCAGCCGGGTGATTTCGGGGCCGTCGTCGCGCGCCGAAAGCGCCAGCGAGGTGTCCGGCCAGGCCAGCGACGGTCGCAGGGCCGAGACCGGCAGGAAATGCGCCTCGTTGGCCTCGCGTTCGAGATCGAACCACAGCGGACCGGTCGGGTTGTCCTGGTAGACGAACCATTCCGGGAAAGGCCGCCAGGGCTGGGTATGGAGGGTCGTGAAGTGCACGCAGGCCGATTCGCCGGGCTCGTATTCCTTGTCGCGGGCATTGAACCTGCCTTCCATTTCGCCCCAAAGGCCGGCTGCGCGGGCGCGCGCCTCGATACGCTTGCGCGTGGTCTTGACCACCGCGTCGCGGTTCCAGACCCCGGACATGCGCTGGCAGTCGATCAGCATGACCGAGGTGTCGTGGTCGTTGATCGAAAGAAATCCGGCCTTGCCCATCTCGCGGTCGAACAGTTCGGCCGGATCGGTCAGCCAGACCTGGTCGACGTCGTTGTAGATGGCCCGGCCCTGATAGTCGCAGAAATGCGGAATGGCGAAGCGATAATTGGTGAAGCCGGTGATCCAGAAGCCGCTGACGTAGCCCTTGAGCCCCTTGAGCAGATGAATCTCGTAGATCCGGCTGGGGTCGCGGTGTTTTTCGACCGACCAGATGAAGACCCGCTCGGCGCGGAACTGGCGCCGCTCGGAGCCCAGGAAGATGCGCACCGGCGGCTTGTCGCTGGGTCGATGGCCGGGCCGGACGCCGAGAATGATCTTTTCGGGTCTCTGGCGCGTGGCCGGCGTCAGGATCGGGTCCATGAACGGGGTCAGCCCACGAACGATTCTCTGCGTGATCAGCGGCATGGCAATTCGACGGTTCAGGATTCGGATTGGAAATGATAGCGCTTCCAGCGCCGGTGGTGCCAGGCCCACAAGGCCGGGCGCTGCCGGATCTGGTCCTGCATCGACTCGATCATCGCATCGAGCATGGCCTCGCCGGTCTCGGCCCGCAGCGCCGGTTGAACGCGAAATTGCCATCCCCGATCGGCCGATTCGGCGTGGATCGGGATGACCGGCGCACCGCTGCGAACCGCCAGGCGGGGAATGCCCGAGGGCATGCGCAGCGTCTTGCCGAGAAATTGCCGTTCGGCGCCCTCGCCTTTGTTGGCCTGGTCCATCAGCACGTACAGCATGCCGCCGGAATCGAGGATCCGGAGCATCTGCCGGAAGCTGCGGGTGGGATTTTCCCGGTCCAGCGCGACCGGTACGCAGCCGCCGCGCTCCAGGCTTCGGGACAGCAGTCCCGGCGGCAGACGCCTGGGGTCGCGGAACACGACGTGGATAGGGAAACCCGCGCGCGCCAGCCGCGCCGCCATCAGGATACCGTTGCCCATGTGCATGCCCAGCAGGATCGCGCCCCGGCCGTCGCCGGTCGCCCGCGGCAGGTTGTCCAGCTCCTCGATGCTGACATCGTCGATCATGGCTTCCGGGTCGCAGGCAGGATGGGCCAGCGCCAGGATTTCGAACACGGCGCGGTCGTTCTGGCGGAAGGCCTCGCGCAGAATGCCTGCGGCGCGGAGCCGGGAAACGCCGAGGGCGCGCGCCATGTCGCGGCGAAGCCGTCGATTGACCGGCCAGGTCGTCCAGTAATGCAGCGCGCCGATTGCCTTGCCGGTGCGGCGGATGCGTGCGGGTCCTCCCCGGCTGGCCAGGCCGCTGAGGCCGATGCCGGCGGCCCGGGCAAGCTTGCGCCGCAGCATGCGCAGTCGTCGTGCACTCATGGCTTCGGCTGCGTGCGGTCGATACGGCCGTCACGCACGGTATAGACCCGGTCGGCGAGCTCGAGCATGCCGGTCTGGTGAGTCACCGCCAGCATGGTCAGCTCGCCCTTCAGGTGAGCGATCGTCGACAGTACCGCCTGTTCCGAGGCATGGTCGAGATTGCTGGTCGCCTCGTCGAGGATCAGCAGCCTGGGCCGGTGCACCAGGGCCCGGGCGATCGCCAGGCGCTGGCGCTGTCCGCCCGACAGCCGGCCGCCGCGTTCGCCCACCGGCGCATCGAGGCCGCCTTGCATTCGCGTCACGAAGGCCAGTGCGTCGGCTTTCCGCAATGCCCGCTCGACGTCTTCGCTGGAAAGCTCCGGCGCGCCCAGCGTGATGTTGTTGAACACCGAGTCGTTGACCAGCAGGGCCTCCTGCGGCACGTACCCGATCCCGCGTCGCCACAGCTTCCGGTCCGCGCGGTCGAGATCGATGCCATCGACCTGCACCTGGCCCGCATCGGGCCGAAGCAACCCGGCGACCAGGTCGATCAGCGTGGTCTTGCCCGAACCGGACGGACCGGTGACCACGGTCAGTTCGCCGGCCGGGATCTCCAGCGATTGGTCGGTGAACACCGGATGGTCGGGATGGGAGAAGCTGATCCGTTCGAAGCTTATGCACCGATCGAGCTTCAGTTCCAGGTCGCCGCGCCGGGCCTCGCGTTCGGCGCGCGCTTCGTCGATGGCTTCGTGCAGCGACCAGTACGCGCTTTCCGAAATGGCCATGTGCTGCCAGGCGCGCTGGGCCTTGGACAGCAGGGTCACGATCCGCGCGAGCAGAAATATCAGCACCATGGCCGCCGAGAGCGTCATGTCGATGACCGCCAGCATGATGACCAGCCCGATTGCCGCCAGTATGACCAACACGGCCTCCTGCAGCGCCTTCATGGCCTCCTTGGAAAACACCTGCTTGCGCAGCGCCTTGTTCAGCTGCCGGGTCTGGCCGGAGATCAGCGTGTCGAAGCGATCCTCGCGCGCCATCGCCTTCAGCGGCTTGATTGCGGCGAGTTGATCGGTCATGGCCGAAAGAATGACCTTGAGCAGCCCGGTCTGGCGCCGTCCGGCCCTGCCGGCGGTGCGGACGAGAATGTTGAGGCCGCCCAGGACGAGGGCGGCCAGCCCCAGCGCGCCCAGCGTGACCTGCCATGAAATCATGAACGCAAGCGCCGTGTAGACCACCGCCGTGATCAGCTGGGCCGACATGATCGCGCCCTGCAGATAGCCCTCCGATGCGCGCTGGGCCTCGGTGGCCATGGCGTTGGCCAGGCTGCCCACCGATTTGGAGAGATAGTAACGCCAGCGGCTGGCGGCGACCGCCTGCACCAGGTCCAGGCGTAGATCGGTGGCGACCTGCGCGACCGCGTAGCCCACCTGGCGGTTGGCCAGCAGCACCACCAGCGTCTTGAACAGGATCAGGACGATGCCCAGGCCCAGCAGCCAGGGCAGGGTGGGTTCTATGCCCACGCTGCCGAAGGCGGCATCGATCAGCTGTTCGGGCAGGGAGGGGTCTTCGGTGTCGGCCAGAGCGGCATCGGCATCGTCTCCCGCCTGGCTGGAAAGAGAGATCAGCGAAAGCAGTGTGGACAGGCCCAAGCCGTCGAGCAGGCTCGCCACCAGCAACGCGCTCAGGACCGCGACGCTGCGACCCGGATAGCGCCGGAACAGGTTGGCCAGCATGTCGGCAGCGCCGCGATCGGCCTGCGGCGATTGAGATTGAGCGAGCCGGGTCATCCCAGCGCTCCGTTCCGCCACATCCGGATCAGCAGTTTCCACGATGCCAGTCGCGGGTGCCGGCGCATTGCGTCGGTGACCTCGACCTTGATTCCGCTGTGCCGCTCGAGCTTCCAGCTCAGGTAATCCACGCCGTTGGCAAAGGTGCCGGCCGCCTTGAGCAGGCGCGCCAGGTTCAGCGCTTTGCTCCAGCCGCGACGAAGCGTCCAGCGCAGCCGGCCGACAAGGCGTCTGGATGCGGAAAGTTCGATGCGCCAGGCGTGATCGCCGGTCGCGGTCACGCCTGGCACTTCGGGAAGCAGGGTCTCGCTCAGCCCATCCCAGAAAGCCGGGTCGCGCCCGATCAGCGCGTCCGCCGCGCCGGGGGGTTCCGGCCGCAGTTCGCAGCTGTAGGTCGCCGAAATCGCGCGGATCCAGAAATCGCGTGCCCCGATTTCGCCGTCGCCCAGGCGCACCGCTTCGGTCGCGAAATGCGCCGCGGCCCGCGCCCGGCATTCGGTGACGAAGTCGGCGGCCGCTTCGTCGGCGTTCCAGACCAGTCGGCACGGCTGGGTGAAACGGGCCCAGAAATAGCCGTCCAGGCCGCCGCCGGTGCGCGTATGGAAGTTGCGTTCCGACACGATGATGAATTTGCACCGCACGCGTTCGTCGTCCGCGCCGGCTTCGAGGTAATACACGTTCGGCGGCAGCAGGTGATTGAGCATCGCGGTCAAGCCGATGCCGTGGACGGCGCGATAGTCTTCGACGATGGCCATCAGGTCGACCAGCCCGTCGTGGACATTGGCGTTGCGGCGGGTGGACCCGTACAGCACAACGGCACGCAGCGCCGGGCCGCATCGCGCCCGGATTTGCGCGATCAGCGGCGCCAGGCCGTCGGGCGTTTCGCCCGCCAGGTCGTTCGCCATGTTCTGTTGCAGCATGCTCATGGGCGCTGAAAGCTGAAAACCGGACCGGCGGAAACGCGAAGGGCCTGGCTGCGATCCAGTTCGAATTCCTGGCCGTCGAGAACAATCGAGGTGATATTTTGAATCACAATGTTGTTATAACATCCTGAAATATATCCATTATTAGCATTCATCTCTGCGCAGAATCGGCCGCGGGCCACTTTCCATAAACGCCATGGTAGTCGCTTTGCGTCGTTGCGGATGGCGGTGACGCGCAGCGGCCCGGCGCCCCGCCGGGCATAGGGATCGACGAGGCTGCGGTCATGGTTGAGCGTGCTGAGCAGCAAGAACCGGAAGGTGGCCTCTGGGTGACCACGACCGTCGGTCTCGATCTTCAGGCGCGGCAGGTCGAACCGGTAGCGCCCAACGGCGCGCTGCAGTGCCAGCGCCGTCACCCCGGCGCTCGAGGCCGCGTGGCGGCGGCGCAGCCAGCCGCTGCCGCGGCTTTGCCAGTCATGAACAAAACGAATCGCCTCGTCGACCATGGCGCCGGCGAGGAAGAAGCCGTGCTGCTCGCCGATCGACGGATGTTCGAGTTTCAGCGTGGGGCGACGCACGGGATGCAATCGCTCCGGATCCCTGGACAGCACGGTCGCCAGCGTGGCCAGGAAATGACTGCGGGTGCCGATGTCTTCGGCCACGTAGTTGGTCCGCCCGGCGCTTAGCAGCACCAGCTGCGGCATGGATTCGGGCGGGACATGGCGCGCCAGCCAGGAAACCGCGCCCTGCAGCGTGCCGTCGCCCCCGGCAATGATCAGCCGGTCCGCCGACCCGTGCCGTATTTGCGCCAGGGCCTGTTCGATCTGGTCCAGATCGCTGACTTCGAAAACCGTGCCGCCGTGCAAACGCACGAGGTCCGCCGTCCTCGAAGCGCGGTCGCGCAGGCTCATGCGAAAGCTGAGCGGGTTGACCAGGGCGGCCAGCCCGCCGCGCGTCCGGCCCGGTTCCGCGTCGGCGGATCGAGACGCATTCAGGGTTTCCATATCGGTCGGCGTCAGTTTCCGGCTTGCCAGCGTGTGATCACCCCGCGGCGTTGGCGGTTTCGCCAGGCGCCGGCGAGCAGGTCGCCGATGACCGTGAAGTAGCTCTTCCGGCTGCAGCGATGGTAGGGATGGTCCGGCGGCAGCCGCCCGGCCAGCCGTTTGTGCGCGCGGCCCAGCTGGTGATACGGCAGGTCCGGCAACAGGTGGTGAAGTCCGTGATAGCGCAGGCCGACCGGGAAGAGCCAGATCGTCAGCCAGGTCTGGCCGGTAATGTTGAACGAATCGGCGATCTGGTCCGCTTTCCGCAGCGGCGAGCCGTCGTGACCGTAGCCGTGCGCGGCGAGGTTGCGAACCCAGTTCAGGCCTACCGTCAGGGACAGCAGCGCCCAGGCCATCAACCAGTGGATCGGGCGGACCGGCCCGAACAGGGTCAGGCCGAGTAGCACTGCGACCCAGCCGAAGCAGAACCATTCCGAGCGGGTCAGTTCGGGTTCCAGCCTGGCCGAAAAGCGTTTCCGGTAGTACGGATTGGTAACGGCGGCCGATGCGCGCGTGAGCAGCCATTCGCGCAGCTTCGGCGACAGGTGCGACAGCGGTCCCAGAATGCCGAAGCGAATCAGGGCCAGCGGCGGCAACACCGGAACCTGGCCCAGGTATTTGATCGTCTCGACCGGCGGGGCCGCCGCCAGCGGCAGATATTCGCCATCGCCCGGCGTGCCGTAATGCTGCTGGGTGTGATGCCCGATGTGGTTGCTGTAGATGACCCACGGCGAAAGAATGGGAAAGCCCAGCAGCAGATTCCAGGCCCACTTGAACGGCACCATTTCGCCGCGGCGGAAGTGCACGATCTCGTGGATGAAGGTCCCGGCGCGAAACAGCCCGATGGCGGCCAGCAGCATCGCCAGCAACTGGATTGGCGACCACGGTTCGGCGGTAAAGTACACGGCGACGAGGAGCCATGAAAGGATCGCGGTGAGCGTGAAATCCAGCCAGTAGATCCAGCCGCGCCGGGTCAAGAGATCGGGAACCAGCTGGCGGGCCTGCTGCACCGTGAGCCGGTCGTCCGTGGCTGTCGAATTCTTTGAAGTCATTGGGTTCAGGGCTTGCAATCGGTGATCCGGAAAAGACCTTGGGCGGCGCGTCGGGATTGCGTTCTATCCGGCCTGCCAGCGTCGATCCAGCACCAGCTCCAGCACGGCCTTGCTGCCGAAATAGGCCAGCAACAGGATCGCCATGCCGATCAGGCACAGCCGGACGACGCGCATTCCGCGCCAGCCGTAACGCCAGCGCCCGGCCAGCAACAGGCCGAACACCAGCCAGGAAATGATCGACAGAAAGGTCTTGTGTGCCAGGTGCTGTGCGAAAAGGTCGTCGACGAAAAGGAATCCGGTCGCAAGACTGATCGAGAGAATGATCCAGCCGGCGACAATCATCTTGAACAGCATGTTTTCCATGACCACCAGCGGCGGCAGGATTTCGATCAGTACCGCGCCCTTGTGCCGGTGCAGAAGATTGTGCAGTATTGCGATGAACAGCGCCGTGATCGCCGCGATGCTGAGCAGGCTGTAGGAAATCAGAGACGCGCTGACGTGAACATCGAGCATGGCCGAGCCGGTCTCCAGGGCGACCGGCTCGGGCGAGATGATCAGTTTGTGCAGCACCATGAAGGCAGCGCCCGGCAGCGCCAGCGGCAGGAGTTCGAGTACCCGATAGCGCAGCATGCCGACCAGCAGCACCAGCAGGATCACCAGAGAGACCAGTGACAGCGCACTGAAGAAATCCGCGCTGGGCCCACCCAGTCTGGCGAACTCGATCGCGAACGACCCGGCGTGAGCCAGCACGCCGAGAATGGCGATTGCCACGCCGGCGCGTTTCAGCGCATCGCGCTCCATGTGTATGGCATAGCCGAGCACCACGGCCGCCGTGAGGTACAGCACGGGTGCAAGGATTTGGAGCATATAGGAAGAATTCAACGGCTTGCCTGCTCAGAACCGGTCAGCGTGTCAGTATAATCGCGACTGACTCCAAACCCAAGAATTCCATGTTCGACCAACTCAGCCAGCGGCTGGGCGATTCGCTGAATCGCCTGCGCGGCCGCAAGCTCACCGAGGAAAACATCGCCGAGGCGCTGCGCGACGTCCGCCGCGCGCTGCTGGAGGCCGATGTCGCGCTGCCGGCGGTCAAGTCGTTCATCGACCGGGTCCGCGACAAGGCGGTGGGCAAGGACGTGCTCGGCAGCCTCAAGCCCGGCGAGACGCTGATCAAGATCGTCCACGACGAACTGGTCCATGTGCTCGGTGGCGATGCGGCGCCGCTGGCGCTGAACCGCCAGCCGCCGGTCGTGATCCTGATGGCGGGGCTGCAGGGCGCCGGCAAGACCACGACGACCGGCAAACTGGCGAAGCTGATCGCCGAGCGGCACGACAAGCAAGTGCTGGTCGCATCGGCCGACATCTACCGGCCGGCCGCCATCGATCAGCTCGAAACCGTCGCGGGGCAGGCCGGCGCGGATTTCTATCGCCATTCGAGCGCCGACGACGCCGTCGAAATCGCCAGGGCCGCCGTTGCCGAAGCCAGGCGGCGGGTAGCCGATGTCGTGATCATCGATACCGCCGGGCGCACGGCGATCGACGCGGCCATGATGGACGAGATCGGCCGCGTGCAGAAAGCGACCGAGCCGGCTGAAATCCTGTTCGTGGTCGATTCGATGACCGGCCAGGACGCGGCGAACACGGCGAAAGCTTTCCACGAGGCGCTCCCGTTGACCGGCGTGGTCCTGACCAAGATCGACGGCGACGCGCGCGGCGGCGCCGCGCTGTCGGTGCGCCAGGTGACCGGCGTACCGATCAAGTTCCTCGGAACCGGCGAAAAGCTCGACGGCCTGGAGCCGTTTCACCCGGATCGCCTGGCCTCGCGCATTCTCGGCATGGGCGACGTGCTCAGCCTGGTCGAGGACGTACAGCGCCAGGTCGACGACAAGCAGGCCAAAAAACTTGCCGGCAAGGTGGGCAAGGGCTCGCGCCGGTTCGGTCTGGACGATTTCAAGAGCCAGCTCGAGCAGATGGAAAAGCTCGGCGGACTTGGCTCGCTGGCCGAAAAGCTGCCGGGCATGGGCAACCTGCCGCAAACGGCGCGCGCACAGCTCGACGATTCCCGGACCCGTCGCATGATTGCCGTGGTCAACTCGATGACGCCCAAGGAGCGGCGCTATCCCGATACCATCAACGGCTCGCGCAAGCGTCGCATCGCGCAAGGATCGGGCACCCATATCCAGGACGTCAACAAGGTTCTCAAACAGCACAAGCAGATGCAGAAAATGATGAAGAAGGCCGGCAGCAAGGCCGCAATGGAGAAGATGATGAAACGCCTGCCCGGCGGCATGTCCGGCGGTGGAGGCGGAATGCCGCTGTGAGCCGGCCCGGTCACCACCGATGCTGGTGCGGCGCATCGCGACGAACCGATGGTGTGCAAGCGTCGACCAACAGCACGGGTTGAATATGACCTGCCGCAAAAAAAGCCGGGCAGGATTGCTTCATAATCGGTCCCGATAATTGATCTCAAAACGCGGTGTTTTCGGAATGAACGACTCGATTGATCTGCAGAAACTCAAGAATTCCTTTCTCGGCGAGGAATTGGATCCGGGCGAAGAAGAGCTGCTGGCGGCAGCCATGGAAAGCCGTTCGTTGAGTGACGGCGAGACGCTGGTTGAAGAGGGTGAGGAAGACTCGCGTCTGTTCCTGCTTGCCGAAGGGCGCCTGGAAGTGCTCAGCTCCGGGCACGGAGAGATGGAGCACGTGTATTTGATGAGTCCCGGAGAGTTTGCCGGAACCCGAGCGTTCGTGGATCGGCTTCCGCGTCAGGCCACGTTGCGTGCGCGCGGCGAGGCCGCGATATACAGTCTTACGCCCGAAGCGCTGGAATCGCTTCTGGAGGACCACCCCAGACTGGTCTACAAGGTCATGCGCGCGCTGTTCCGGATCACCCACGTCAACCTGATGCGCATGAACAAGGAAGCGCAGGAGTTGGCGAACTATGTCTACAAACGCGGCGGCCGTTATTAGGAAATCGTTTTATAGCTACTGCGCGAGCGCCTTGCGGCGTCCGGCGGTGCTCGGAATCCTCATGCACCAACAAGTGCACTGCGGTTCCTGCGCGCCGGCGGCCGCCGCCAGCCACTCGCTCGCTACGCTCTAAAACGATTTCCTCTCCTATCTGGATAAGGATTAAAGTGGTCGCGCGTCCTCGACGTGCAGTCAAGCACGCCTGCGGTTCGCTCGGTCGCGAAACGACGCAGCTGCGCACCTCGGAACCACCTCGCTACGCCCAGACCGGAAAGTCCCCGGTCTTTTCACTGAGACCTACTGCGCGAGCGGCTGAAATTGCCTCGGTCCTGAAGTTGAACGCGCAGGGTGCCGTTGAGCCGCAGGCGAAGCGCACCGCTTGAAGATCCAAGCGGTGTCTCGCGCTTGCCGGCAAGCGGCGGCCGGTGATTCAGAAGCTGCCCAGCACCGCGACGAGCAGCAGGCCGGCGCAGACGACGGCGGTCAGGGCCAGCTGGAAGCGTACCGTACCCTTGAGACTCGCATTGAACGCTTCGGGCGGGGCGTTCTCTCCCAGCCGGTTCCAGATCGGCACTGCGGTCAGCAAGCCCCCCAGTCCCGCCAGCGCACCCAGCCACGGGCCGCCCTGAAGGGCCAGCATGATCAGGCTGGCGGCGACGGCCAGGAGAAAGACCACGAACAATCGACGCGAACCGCGGCGGCCCAGCACGATGGCCAGGGTTCTGCGTCCGGCGGCGCGGTCACTTTCGATATCGCGCGCGTTGTTGATCAGCAGCACCATCGAAGCCGGCAGCCCGACGATCAGCCCGACCAGCACGGCTGCAGTACCGAGCTGGCCGGTATGCAGCCAGGCGATGCCGCCGACCGCGACCGGGCCGAAAAACACCAGTACGAACAGTTCGCCGAACGGGCCGCGCGAGATCGGCCAGGGACCGCTGGAATAGCCGTAGGCGGCGATGATCGAGATCAGGCCGATCAGCAGGATCGGCAGCCCGCCCAATGCGACCAGGTAGCTGCCGAACAGGATTGCGAGGGCAAAGGCCAGGTGGGACGCACGCAGCATCTGGGCCGGCGTGGCCCATCCGCGCTGGCTCACGCGGATCGGGCCGACCCGGTCGGCGCTGTCGGTGCCGTTGAGCGTGTCGGAGGCGTCGTTGTGCAGATTGGTGCCGATCTGGATCGCCGCCGCGGCCAGGCCGCCGGCGATCAGGATGTCGGGGCGAAAGCTGCCGCTCTCGATCCAGCCGACGACGCTTCCGGCCAATACCGGGGACAGCGACAGCGGGAGGGTGTGCGGACGTGCAGCGATCCAGGCGAGTCGGGCCATGCCCGGCCTGTCATTGCCATGCTGATCGTCTGCATCATGCCGGTTCGCGGAGCTGGTCATCGAAGCGGGATCGTGGAATGAATGAGAGATCCGGTCGATTCGGATTCAAGTCGCCATTCTAGCGCGCCGGCATGCTGTCGGTCAGACCTGGTCCACGATTGTCCGGCGGAATGCCGACATCGTGCGCCGGGCTTGGCCATAATGCCCCGCATGCTGACTGCAACCATGATGTTCTACCTCGTCGCGCTGCTTGCCATCGGCATCTGGGCCCAGCGCCGTACCGCGAGCGCCTCCGACTTTCACCTGGCCGGACGCCGGATGGGACCGATCGTGGCTGCCCTGAGCGCATCGGCGAGTTCATCCTCGGCCTGGACACTGCTGGGGGTGAGCGGAGCCGCCTATACCTGGGGCCTGCAGGCGATGTGGCTCGTTCCGGCGGTGATTTCGGGCTTTGCAATCAACTGGATTTTCATCGCGCCCCGGCTGCAGCCGGCCAGCCACGCCAACAATGCCCTGACGCTGGTGGAATTCCTGGGTAGTGGCATGCCGGAGCGCTCGCAGCGCGTGCTGCGGATGTTCGGCGCCGGCATCATCCTGTTCTGCTTCACTTTCTATATCGCCTCCCAGTTCCAGGCGGCCGGCACCGCGATCGAAGCGGCAATGCCGGTCAGCAGTACGGCAGCCATCATCAGTGGTGCGGTCATCGTGGTCGGCTATGTATTCCTGGGCGGTTTCTGGGCGGCCAGCGTGACCGATGCGCTGCAGGGGCTGATGATGCTGTTCGTGGCGCTGGTCCTGCCGGCATTCGCGTTGCTGGCGGTGGGCGGACCGGCGGGAATTCATGCCGGGCTGGCGGCGCTGGACGATCCGTCACTGCTGGCAGTCGTCGACCAGCCCGATTTGCCGCTGGCCGTGGTCTTCGTCGCCGGGCTTTTCGGGATCGGCCTGGGCTATCCGGGCCAGCCGCACGTGGTCAACCGTTTCATGGCGCTGGAACGGCCCGAGTCGATCCGCTTCGCGCGCGCTGTGGCGCTGTCCTGGGCCGCGGTCATCTATGTCGGCATGGTCGTGCTGGGCTGGTCGGCGCGCGTGATCCTGCCCGAACTGGCCGACGGCGAATCGGCGCTGCTGCTTCTCAGCGCGGAGCTGCTGCCGGCGGCACTGGGCGGAATCATCGCCGGCGGCGTGCTTGCCGCCATCATGTCGACCTCCGACAGCCAGCTGCTGGTCGCCGGCTCGGCGGTCAGTCACGACCTGAGGCGCGGCAATCTTTCGCTGCTGGCCGATCGCCTGGTGATCGTGCTGATCGGGGTCGCGGCAGTGGTGCTCGCGCTGTTTTCGCCGGCCACGATCTTCGAGCGCGTGCTGTTTGCCTGGCAGGGGCTGGGCAACGCGTTCGGGCCGCTGCTGATCGTGCTGCTGGCCGCTGGTACCGTAAAACCGGCGTTCCGGCTTGCCGCCATGATCACGGGCTTCGGCCTGACCGTGGCGCTCAGTCTGACCGCCAACGCGCCGGGCGATGCCGCCGAACGGCTGATTCCGTTTTTCATTGCACTTGCGATTGCCTGGGCCGGGCGAGGCGCGATTCGCTAGAATGACGGAATCGATTCAAGCAGGCCTTCTTTCATGAGCTCCGAAACCGATATCCGCGCAGCACAGCGTCCCGAAACCGACGTCTTGATCCAGCAGATCGCCGACTATGTCTGCGAAACCGAGATCGACTCCGGGCTGGCGCTGGAGACGGCCCATTATTGCCTGAAGGATTCCCTGGCCTGCGCGATGCTGGCGTTGCGCTTTCCCGAGTGCGTCAAGCTGCTGGGGCCGGTCGTGCCGGGCGCCGACCTGCCGGAGGGTGCGCGAGTGCCTGGCACGCCCTACGAGCTCGATCCGGTGCAGGCCGCCTTCAACATCGGCGTGCTGGTGCGCTATCTGGACTTCAACGACACCTGGCTTGCCGCCGAGTGGGGCCACCCCTCGGACAACCTGGGCGCCATCCTGGCCGTGGCCGACTACATCGCGCGCAGCGACCTTGCCGAGGGCCTGGAGCCGCTGTCGGTGCAAGAAATACTGGTCGCCATGATCAAGGCGCATGAGATCCAGGGCGTACTGGCGCTGAAGAATTCGTTCAACCGCGTCGGCCTCGATCACGTGCTGCTGGTGCGGGTTGCTTCCACCGCGGTGGTCACGCGGATGCTGGGCGGCTCGCGCGACGACGTGGTCAACGCCGTCAGCCAGGCCTGGATCGACGGCGGGGCGCTGCGAACTTATCGGCATGCGCCCAATACCGGTCCGCGCAAGAGCTGGGCCGCCGGCGATGCGTGCCGCCGGGCGGTGCAGCTGGCGCTGCTCACGCTCAAGGGCGAGATCGGCTATCCGTCGGCGCTGACGGCGAAGGGCTGGGGCTTCCAGGACGTGCTGTTCAAGGGCGAAACCCTCGAACTGGAGCGCGAACTGGGCAGCTACGTGATGGAGAACATCCTGTTCAAGATCGCCTTTCCGGCCGAGTTTCATGCCCAGACTGCGGTCGAATGTGCGCTCGAACTGCATCCGGAGGTGCGTGACCACATCGACGACATCGAGCGCATCGAGATCGAGACCCAGGAAGCCGGCTGCCGGATCATCGACAAGACCGGCCCGCTCAGCAACTACGCCGACCGTGATCACTGCATCCAGTACATGGTCGCGGTGCCGCTGATTTTCGGCGAGCTGACCGCCGAGTCTTACTCGGACCAGGTCGCGGCCGATCCGCGCATCGACGCGCTGCGCGAAAAGATGGTCGTCAAGGAAAATCCGCGCTTCACCGAGGAGTACTTCGACCCCGACAAGCGGGCGATCGGCAATTCCGTGCAGGTGTTCTTCAGCGACGGCAGCAAGACCCAGAAGGTCAGCATCGACTATCCGGTCGGCCACCGCCGCCGGCGCGAGGAGGGCATCCCGCTGCTGGAAGACAAGTTCGAGCGTGCCGTTCGTGGCCAGTTCGGCGCCCGCCAGGCCGGGGCCATCATCGAGACCATGGGCCATGCCGAGGGTCTGGCCGAAATGCAGGTGCATGATTTCAGCAGTCTCTGGTCGATGATCTGAAGGCTTGAGGGCTTTGCGTTCCGGGCGCTGTCCGCCCGCGGCGCGGACTGGAAGAATATCGGGGTCGGCGGATGCTGCGCGGACTATTTCGCCATGCGCCGGTCGACCTGTTCCAGCGCGTAGCCGATCACCGGCAGGTTGCGGTACAGGCCGGATGCCGAATCCCAGAAATCCTGGTGCAGCACCACGCGGCCCCGCTCGTCGAAGCGCAGGTGCGTCATGCCGATCGATCTGGAGCTTATCGGCCGGGCGCCGGCACCCGCGGTAAATTCCATCGTCCAGCGCACGAAGACATCGCGTCCGTCCCGGAGGGTCTGGTCGATCCGCACCGTGCTGTCGTGAAGCATGGCGCCGGTGGCGCGCATGTATTCGACCAGCGTTTCGCGCCGATCGAAGGTTTTGAGCGAATCGTTGAAATACATCGGATCGGCGTAGAGCGATTGAATGCGATCGGCAATGTCGGGATGCGCCAGGTTGGCATAGGCGCTGGCGAAACCCTCCAGGCCCTGCGTGATAGAGGCTTCGCTTCCGGGATGGTTTCGAAGCGCTTCGTGATAGTCGGTCGCAAATGGCTTCGGAGCAGCCGGCCGCGTGGCCAGCCATGCCAGAGCGCCCAGGGCAGTCAGCGCGACTGCGATCGCAATGGTGGATATGATCTTTAACATTACGTCATTGTTGGGACAGCCTGTCAATCCTTGGTGAACGCACCGCGTTGAAATCGCCGGTTTCACTGCGGCTTCACTGCCGATGGCAATGATTGCGCGCTGAACACTCGGCTATAGTCTCCAGTAACGTGAAATCGCTTCGATCACTTGCCGCCTGGTTCGACACCAGTCAACCAATCCAGTCCGAGGGCGTCGCGGGCGAGCATCATGCCGATCTGACCCGGATCATCCCGTTCATTGCGTTGCACCTGGCTTGTCTGGCCGTGATCTGGGTCGGGATCTCGCCGGTGGCCGTGCTGGTGTGCGTTGCGAGTTATCTGCTCCGCATGTTCGCGATTACCGCGTTCTACCACCGGTATTTCGCGCACCGAGCATTTCGCACTTCACGCCCGGTACAGTTCGCGTTCGCCGTGATCGGCGCCAGCGCGACGCAGCGCGGGCCGCTGTGGTGGGCCGCGCACCACAGGCGGCACCACAAGCGCGCCGACCGCCGGGGCGATCCGCACACGCCGCGCAAGGGCCTGGCGTGGAGCCACATGGGCTGGTTCCTGAGCCGGTCGCACTTCACGACCGAATGGTCCCAGATCCCGGACCTGGCGCGTTTTCCCGAACTGCGCTGGCTGGACCGCTTCGATCTTGTCGTGCCGCTGGCGTATGCGGCGGGCATGTTCGGCCTTGGCGTGCTGCTGGAGCGCCTGGCGCCGGGGCTGGGCACGTCGGGCGGACAGATGCTGGTATGGGGTTATTTCATCTCGACCGTGGCGCTGATTCACGTCACGCTGACCATCAATTCGCTTGCTCATCGCTTCGGGTCCCGGCGGTTCAGTACGCCCGACCGCTCGCGCAACAATCCGTGGCTGGCGCTGTTGACGCTGGGCGAGGGCTGGCACAACAACCATCATCATTTTCCGGGTTCGGCTCGTCAGGGCTTCTTCTGGTGGGAGCTCGACATCAGCTATCTCCTGCTCAAGGCGATGGCCGTGGTCGGGCTGGTGCGTGATCTCAAGCCCGTGCCCGAAGGCTTCCTGCAACATCGCAGGATCGACAGTTGATGCGCATCGCCGTGATCGGAGGGGGCGTGGCCGGACTGTATGCGGCCTGGCACCTGGCCGGCCGCCACGAAGTCACCCTGATCGAGCGCAATGGGCGGATCGGCGGGCATGCCGACACGCATACCGTCGACGTCGATCCGGCAACCGGTCCGATCGAGGTGGACACCGGCTTCATCGTGTTCAATCCGCCGAACTATCCCTTGTTCTCTGCATGGCTGGAAATGCTCGGCGTCGAAAGCCAGCCCAGCGACATGAGCTTCGGCGTGCACTGCGAGATCAGCGGCCTTGAATACAACGCCGCCAGCCTCGATCGGCTGTTCTGCCAGCGGCGCAACCTTCTGCGCCCGGCGTTCATCGGCATGGTCCGGGACATCCTGCGCTTCTACAAGCAGGCACCCGAACTGCTGGAGCGCCTGGACGAGCGCGTCACCCTGGGCGAGTGGCTGGATTCCAGTCGCCTGGGCCGATCATTCGCGCGCGACCACCTGGTCCCCATGGCGGCTGCGTTGTGGTCCTCGCCCGGCCGCACCATTCTTGAATTTCCGATGCGCTACCTGCTGGAGTTCATGCGCAATCACGACATGCTGCAGGCCTCCAACCGTCCGGTGTGGCGAACGATCAAGGGCGGAAGCCAGCGCTATGTCGAAGCGGCCCTGACGCGCTTCGACGGCCGGCTGGTGACCGGCGCGGCGGTGCAGGCGATTTCACGCCTGCCTTCGGGCGGACTGCGGATCGTCTGCGAGCATGGCGAGTTCAGCGTCGATCACGCCGTGCTGGCCTGCCACGCCGACCAGGCGCTGGCGCTGATCGAAGCGCCGGGGGACGTCGAGCGCGAGGTGCTCGGCGCGTTTGAATATCAGCCCAACGACACCGTGCTGCATACCGACGCAAACCGTATGCCGCGCAATCGCAAGGCCTGGGCCAGCTGGAACGTGCGGCGCGATCGCGACGCGCCGGACAGCGCCGGCATCAGCTATTACATGAACAGCCTGCAGAACATCCCGGGCAACACGCCCTACATCGTGTCGCTGAACCAGACCGACCGGATCGCGCGCGAGTCGATCCTGGTGCGCAGGTCGTATCGGCATCCGGTGTACACACCGGCTTCGCGCGCCGCCCAACGGCGCCTGGGGGAAATCAATGGTGTCGATCGGTTGTGGTTCTGCGGCGCCTGCTGGGGCTGGGGCTTCCACGAGGATGCAGTCCGTTCGGCGCGCAAAGTCGTGGACGAGCTTGTCGAAGCACAGCAGAATCATGCAGCCTGACTGCATCGCCACGGGCCGGATCTGGCATCGACGCCGGCTGCCGCGCGCTCACGCTTTCGGCTACCGAATGCGGCTTTGCCTGCTCGACGTTGATACGGTCGAAGCGCGCTTTGCCCGTTCCCCGCTGTGGTCGGTGCAGCGACCCAACCTGGTGATCTTCCGGCGCAGCGATTACCTGGCGCCGCACGACCGGCCCCTGGGCGACGCGGTGCGCGGGCGGGTCGAAAAAATGCTGGGCTTTCGTCCCGACGGCCGCGTCCGGATGCTGGCGCACATGCGTCAATGGGGCATGTGCTTCAATCCGGTAACCTTTTACTTCTGTCATGCGGCCGGTGGCGCGCTGCAGGCCATCGTCGCCGACGTGCACAACACCCCGTGGAACGAACGCCACGCCTACGTGCTCGACGCGCGCGGGCAGACCGGACCCGGTTACCGGTTCGGTTTCGACAAGGCTTTTCACGTCTCGCCGTTCCTGCCGATGGACATGCGCTACGAATGGCGTTTTTTCTGTACGCCGGAGTGCATCGACATTCACATGCGGGTCATGCGTGCGGACTCAGAATACTTTTCGTCCGGAATGCGCCTGGGGCTCCAGGAAATGAGCGCGGCGCGAATGACGCGCATGCCGCTGGTGTTTCCGCTGATGACGTTTCGCGTGGTGGCGGGCATCTACTATCAGGCGTTTCGACTGTGGCTGAAGCGGATTCCTTTCTTCACCCATCCGGAGGGCACATCGGCGCCGACGAAACGGGAAAACCGATCGATATGACGACTCAACACACGGATACCGCATCAGCTCCCTCGCCGCGTCGGCGTTCACGGGCGGTGGACCGGATCTGTCGACGCGCCGTGCTTGCCCGCTTCGACGCGCTGGACTGCGGCCGGATCACGATCGGAGATTGCGACGGCGAATGGGTGCTCGAAGGTCGGGGCGGCCCGCAGGCGCGTGTCGACGTGCATTCCGCCGCTTTCTGGCGGATGCTTGCCACCGGGGGCAGCGTCGGAGCGGGCGAGGCCTATGTCGCCGGGCTCTGGGATTCACCCGACCTGGTCGCCGTGATTCGCGTGCTGGCCGCCAACCGGGCCGCCATGGACAAAATGGAGCGGGGGGGCGCACGTTTTTACGGCTGGATCATGCGCGGCCTGCACCGCCTGGCGCGCAACACGATTTCCGGCAGCCGCCGCAACATCTCTGCGCATTACGATCTGGGCAACGCGTTTTTCGCGCGCTGGCTGGATGCGCGGATGCAATATTCGTCGGCGTTGTTCCTGCGCGACGACGAAACCCTCGACAGCGCGCAGGAAAACAAGCTCGAACGAATCGCCGAACGCCTGCAGCTGAATTCGGGAGACCACCTGCTCGAAATCGGGACCGGGTGGGGCGGACTGGCGGTCTATATGGCCGAACGCACGGGTTGCAGGGTCACCACCACCACGATTTCGTCCGAACAGTATCGCGCTGCCTGCGAGCGCGTGCGCGCCGCCGGACTGGAGGATCGGGTCAAAGTCCTGCTGCAGGACTACCGTGAACTGGAAGGAACCTTCGAAAAGGTGGTTTCGATCGAAATGATCGAGGCGGTGGGCGCCGAATTTCTCGAAACCTATCTTGCGACCGTGCGCGAGCGCCTGGCGCCGGACGGCCTTGCGCTGATCCAGGCGATCACCATCGAGGACTACCGCTATGAAAACGCGCTGAACAGCGTGGATTTCATCAAGCGCTATATCTTTCCGGGCAGCTTCATCCCGTCGCTCAGTGCGATTACCGGCGCCATGCGCCGGGCCACCGACCTGGGTGTGCTGGAGCTGTTCGATTTCGGTGACAGCTATGCGCGGACCCTCGCGTGCTGGCGCGAGCGATTCGAGGCACGCTGGGACGTGCTCGAAGAAATGGGCTTCGACGAGACCTTCAGGCGGCGCTGGCGTTTCTACCTGGCGTATTGCGAGGGCGGTTTTCGGGAGCGCGCGATCAGCGATATTCATTTGCTGCTGGCCGCGCCGGGCTATCGCAAGGTCGATGCATGAAGAACCGTGATTTCTGGATCAACCAGGCGTTTTTCCAGGCCAGTTGGCCGGCCTGCGTGATCGGTGCGGCCAATGGGATGCTGTGGCCCGGCGCGCTCGTGGTCGGGCTGTTCGCACTCTGGCAACTCCAACCTGCGCGCGCGGCGGCAGGTGACTGGAGGGTCGTCGCCGCGTTCTTCGTAACGGGGCTCGTGGCGGACACGCTGCTGGTCCAGACAGGTGTCGTCGAATATGCGACGGCCTGGCCGGCGGCCGGGATTGCACCGGCCTGGCTGCTGCTGCTGTGGGTCGCGCTGGGCTTGACCGTGAACCATTCGCTGGGCCTGTTTCGCCGGCGCTGGGGCATGTTCATCCTGCTTGCCGCATTCGGCTCGCCCATGTCCTACAGCGTTGCGGCCGGTTTTGGCGCGGTGACATGGGTGGCGCCGACCTGGCTGGTTCTGCTTTGTCTGGGGCCGGGCTGGGGCCTGATCGTCGGCCTGTTGTTCCGTCATGCCGGACGGCGCAAAGGATCGGACGGGCGGACCGCTCGACAGCCCCGGGTCGAGGCAGCCGGGAGCGCGGGCGGATGAGCGCCATCGATCTTGCCGAACACGGCCGCGTGCCGGACACGCTGATCCGCATGGCGATCCGGCGACTGCTGAAAAAACGCCTCGGCGAAGAACATGCTTCCGACCCGGAACGGCAAGCCGAGGTGTTCGCCGAGCGCATCGCCATTCTGTCCGATTCGCGGATCGCCATCGAGACCGAAGCGGCCAACGAGCAGCACTACGAAGTGCCCGCAGCGTTCTACCAGCGCGTGCTGGGGCCGCATCTGAAGTATTCGGCCTGCCTGTGGGAAAGCGGCGTGTCCGATCTGGAGGATGCCGAGGCGCGCATGCTTTCGTTGACCGCGGAGCGCGCGCACTTGCGCGACGGTCAGCGCGTGCTCGAGCTGGGGTGTGGCTGGGGCTCGCTGACGCTCTGGATGGGCCGGAATTTTCCGGCCAGCCGCATCACCGCGGTGTCGAATTCGTCTTCCCAACGTGCATTCATCATGGCCGAGGCCGAACGCCGCGGGCTCGCCAACATCGAAGTCGTGACCTGCGACGTCAATCGGCTCGAAGTCGAACCCGGTTTCGACCGGGTGGTTTCGGTGGAGATGTTCGAACATGTGCGAAACTATCGCCAGCTCCTGGCGAATATCGCCGGCTGGCTGAAGCCGGACGGATTGCTGTTCGTGCACATTTTCTGTCATCGTTTCCTGATGTATCCGTTCGAAGCCGAAGGCGAAGACAACTGGATGGGCCGGCATTTCTTCACCGGCGGGCTGATGCCCGCGGCCGACACGCTGTTGTGCTTCCAGGACGATCTCAAGTTCTGCCGGCGATGGCTGGTCGACGGTCGACACTACGCGCGCACCGCGCGGGCCTGGCTGGACAATCTGGATGCCGACCGCGAGGCGGCGGGCGCGACACTGGCGCATTCGGGCGAGGCCGGCGATGACGTGATGCTGCAGCGCTGGCGCATGTTCTTCATGGCCTGTGAGGAGCTGTTCGCGTACCGCTGCGGCAGCGAATGGATGGTCGGGCACTACCTGTTCGAGAATCGATGAGCGCACTGAACCGATTCTTCAGGGGCAGCATCAAGGCCAAACTGGTCAAGGTCTTCGTGCTCCAGATCCTGGCCATTTCGGTGGCCACGGTGCTCGGGGTGTACGCCGCCGCGTTTGTCGTCGAGCAGGTGCTGGTGCGCGAGGCGCTCAATGGCGAGGCCGAGCATTTCTGGGCCCAGTACGAGGAAGATTCTTCCTTTCCCTTGCCCAATACCAACAATCTTCGTGGCTATTTCGCCGGCGAAGACAGCAGCCAACTGCCTCGATGGCTCGAAGACGTTGAACCCGGCTTCGCGCGTCACCAGACCCCGTCCGGGCGCGAACCGGTGGTGCATGTCTCGGAACGCGATGGCAAGCGACTGGTTCTCGTGTTCGACGAAATGCAGGTCTCCAGCCTGGCGTTCTACTTCGGAATCGCGCCGCTGACCGGCGTTTTGCTGCTGATCTACGTGTTGACCTGGCTCGGCTATCTCATGAGCCGACGCGCGGTTTCGACCATCGTGCACCTGGCCGAAGCAGTGCGCAGCTTCGATTTCCAGGAGGGCAACTTCGACGCATTCCGGCTCGACCAGTTCGTCGACACCTCCGACCCCGAGGTCCTGGCCCTGATGAATGCGCTGGAACAGTTCAGCAGCCGCCTCGAACGCTTCGTCGCGCGCGAGCGCAATTTCACGCGCAACGCGTCGCATGAACTGCGCACGCCGCTGGCAGTGATCAAGGGCAATCTCGAACTGCTGCAGAAATTTCCCGACCTGCCCAAGCGAGACGAAGTGATCGAGCGGATGTCGCGCACCGTGCGCGACATGGAATCGCTGGTCGAGACGCTGCTGATCCTGGCGCGTGAATCGGAGTCGAAGCTGACCTGGTCTTCGGTGGTGATCAACGACCTCGTCTCAGAGCAGTTCGACCAGGTCAAGCGCGCCATGAACAAGCCGGAAATCGAGACCGATCTGACCGCCGAGTGCCTGCTGGAGACCGAAGCGCCCGAGCGCGTGCTCGGCATCATCTTCCACAACCTGCTGCGCAATGCGATGACGTTTACCGAATCCGGCAAGGTCAGCGTGCATATCGACCAGCATTCGGTGGTTATCCGCGACACCGGCTGCGGCATGAGCGAAACGGATCTGGAAAGGATATTCGAACCTTTCTACCGCGCTCACGACCGTTCCAACGAAGGATACGGACTCGGGCTGGCGATCGTCAGTCGGTTGTGCAGACGCTTCGGCTGGCCGCTGGAAGTCGACAGCGAACTGGGTGCCGGCACCGTCTTCCGGATCAACTTCCCCAAGGCCAGGATCCAGTCGTTCGGCGGCAACCGCGAGGGCGTCTGATCGACATCGGATGCGGCGCGTCGCGACCGCTTCGGATCGACGCGTGGCGGCGCCCTCGGCAATCACGATCCGCCGAATCCTCCCCATCGAGCCAAAACGGTGTTCGTGGAAGTAGATGAGGAATCCGAGGATCACCGGGCCGAGCGTTTGCCCGTCCTGTCTAAAGTACGAAAATCGTCCTGGAGCGCAGCGAGCGGAGTGCTGCGAGTGGCCGCCGGCGCCCAGACGCCGCAGTGCACATGCAAGTACATGAGGATTCCGGGCACCACCGGGCTCCGCCAGGCGCCCGCGCAGTAAGCCTGAAAGACTTTTCAGGCGTCGTCGGGGTGGGCGAGCTTGAACCCCATCCCCTGCACCGTATGCAGCAACTTGGTCTCGAACGGCCGGTCGATGCTCTTGCGCAGATTGTACATGTGGCTTCGGAGCGTATCGGAATCCGGCAGCAGGTCGCCCCACAGCTCGTTCTCGATCTGTTCGCGGCTGACCAGGCGCGGCGATTCGCGCATCAGGATGCGCAGGATGCGGATCGAGGTCGGCGACAGGTTCAGGCGCTGGCCCTCGCGCTCGACGCGCATGGTGCGTGGATCGAACACCAGATCGCCGACCCGGATGGAGCCGTCGGAAACCTCGCCGCGGGCCCGGCGGAGCAGGGCACTGATGCGCGCGGAGAGCTCCTCCATTTCGAACGGCTTGACCATGTAGTCGTCGGCGCCCACGTCGAAACCTTCGAGCTTGTCGTCGAGCTGGTCGCGTGCGGTCAGCATCAGTATCGGCGTGGAATCGCCCCGGTCACGCAGTTTGCGACACACCTTCATGCCGTCGACCTTGGGCAGCATCAGGTCGAGGATGATGATGTCGTAGAGGTTGTCTTCGAGCAGGTTGAGCGCGATGGAGCCGTCGGCGGCATAGTCCATTGCATAGCCACAGCCTTCGAGGTAGGCGCCTACCGTGGCGGCCAGGTCGTCGTGGTCCTCGACGAGCAGAATTGTGGCATTTGCAGATTCGTCGTTCATGTCGGAAGCATCCCTTCGGTTTGGCGAGTGGCGTCGATTCACATTTGTGAATCAAGTTTACTTCGCTAGCGTGGACGCGATATCAACGAAAATTCACGCCGGGAACCCGCCGATCAGGATGTGCGTCTGACGATGCGTTCTCCGAGCCACCGCAACCCGTCTGTGGACCCCGGCAGTCGCTCCAGCGCCGTCCAGGCGGCAGCGATCAGTTCGCCGGCATGGCCACGTGCAGTGTCAACCCCGAACAAGGCCGGCCAGGTGGCCTTGTCATTGTCCCGATCGGAGCCGGCCGGCTTGCCGATTTCCTCGGTGGAGCCCTCGATGTCGAGCAGGTCGTCGACGATCTGGAAAGCCAGTCCGATCGCCTCGGAATAATCGACCAGGGCCTGCCGGACCGGATCGTCGGGTCGCCGATGGGCCGCCGGCATGACCACGGCGGCGCGAATCAATGCGCCGGTTTTCTTGCGGAACATGGCTTCCAGAGAATCGCGCGTCGGCCGGGTCGCCTCGAACGCCAGGTCGATGGCCTGCCCGCCAACCATTCCCGACGAACCCGCCGCTCTGGCCAGTTCGACGATCGCCGCCGCGGGCGCATCGGCGCGTCCCATGCCTTCGAACGCAAGAGTCAGCAGCGCATCGCCGGCAAGAATCGCCGTGGCTTCGTCGAAGGCCTTGTGCAGCGTGGGTTTGCCGCGGCGCAGATCGTCGTCGTCCATTGCCGGCAGGTCGTCGTGGACCAGCGAGTAACAGTGAATCAGCTCGACCGCCGCGGCCATCGGGTCGACGTCCTCCGCCGCCGTTTCGATCGCCTCGGCGGCGGCATAGGTCAGGAGTGGGCGAATGCGCTTGCCGCCATTGAATACCGCATAGCGCAATGCCCGGTGCAGCGATTCGGGTTCGACGCTGTTGGCAGGAATCCAGAGGTCCAGGGTGGATTCGACGCGTGCGGAATATTCGTTTGCCCTGTCGCTGAAATGCATGATCGAAGAACTGCCGGTGGCAAAGATCCGCTATTGTAAAGCTTGCAGGGCGCGGCTCAGGCCGCCTGAAAGCATCGATCGACCATTCCGGTCGTTACCTGCACTGCGCGCGCTGCGAATGAAAAACGGAAGCGGTGACGCCCGTTGGACAGGGAGGTTCAAAGGTATTCCCGGTCATTCCCTTCAGGTGCTGCAAAGAGAATCCCGATGGATCACAATACACCGCATGCGCAAGGAAGTCGGCAGAAGAGCTTCGTGAACCGTGATCGGCATGCCAATGGCGGATCGCTGGCTGCCGCGCTCGATTTCCAGGCGCGCATCCTGGAAGGCGTGTCGCGCACGTTCGCCCTGACGATACCCTCGCTTCCCGCGCCGCTGCGCGTCCCGGTCGCCAACGCCTACCTGCTGTGCCGGATTGCCGACACCATCGAGGACGACTCCGAACTGCCGGTGGGAGAAAAGCGTGCCAGTGGGATGGCGTTCGTCGATGTCGTGGTCGGTACGCGGCCGCCGGACGCCTTTGCCGACCGGCTGGCGTCCCGTTTGGCCCCCCGGACACCGGATGCGGAGCGTGAGCTGGTGGCCCGGACCCCGGAGGTCGTGCGGGTCACCCACAGTTTCGACGATGTTCAGCGCCAGGCGCTGATCCGGTGCGTATCGCTGATGAGCGAAGGCATGCATCGATTTCAGCAGGGCGCGGGTCTGCGTGGACTCGATTCACAGCCGCATATGGACGAATACTGCTATTTCGTCGCCGGCGTGGTCGGCGAAATGCTGACCGAACTGTTCTGTGCCTTTTCCGACGCGATTGCCCGCCGCCGTGCCCGTTTGATGCGGCTGGCGCCCTCGTTCGGCCAGGGACTGCAGATGACCAATATTCTCAAGGACATTCGCGCCGATCGCGCTCGCGGCATATGCTGGCTGCCGCGCAGTGCGTTCGGATTGTCCGCGGAAGGCGGCAGCGACCTGCTGGGAGAGATCGATGACGCCCGGCTGCGGGCCGGCATCGAAAGACTTGCGGTTGTCGCGCACGGCCATCTGCGTAACGCGCTCGGTTACACGCTGCTCATTCCAAGGCGTCACCTGGGCATTCGCAGATTCTGTCTCTGGGCGCTCGGCATGGCCGTGCCCACGCTTGACAACGTGTACCGCAATCCATTGTTCACCTCCGGCGATGAAGTCAAGATTTCGCGCGGCGACGTGCGCCGGATCGTGCGTCAGTACGGCCTGATGGCCGGGAGCGACAGCCTCCTGAGCATGTTGTTCGATCGCGCTTCCAGTACTTTGCCTCAGTCGGATCCGGGGGTTGCGCTCGGGCTGGAGCAGATCTCCAGGCAGGCCTCGAATGGGCAGCACGTCGATTCGGTTCGAGATTCGATCGGCGCCAGTTGAGATTTTTCAGGATGTTTCAGGATGATGATGGGATGAGCGCATTGAAGGAAGAAAGAATCGCCCGGCCCCTCCCGGACAAAGCTTCCGAGGCGTCGACGGTGGACGTGCAACGGGCGATCGAATGCGGCATCCGGCGCCTGCTTCAGGACCAGCAGGAAGATGGGCACTGGGTGTACGAGCTGGAGGCCGACTGTACGATTCCGGCTGAATATATCTGCTACCTCCACTACATGGACGAGCGCGACCCGGCGCTGGAGTCGCGAATCGCTCTGTTTCTGCTCTCCGAACAGATGGATGACGGTGCGTGGCCTCTTTTCCACGGTGGAGCAGGCGACCTTTCGTGCACCGTCAAGGCTTATTTCGCCCTGAAGCTGAGCGGACAGGATGCCGACAGCGAGCCCATGCAGCGGGCCCGGCGCTGGATCCTGGATCACGGCGGCGCCGAGCGGACCAACGTCTTTACCCGAATCCTGCTGGCCTGGTTCGAGCAGGTGCCGTGGACGGCGGTGCCCTACATCCCGGCCGAGATCATGTTGCTGCCACGCTGGTTCCTGTTTTCCCTGGACCGGATCTCGTATTGGTCGCGAACCGTCATGGTGCCGCTGTTCATCCTGTATTCGCTGCGCGCTACGGCCGCCAACCCCACCGGTACCGGTATCCGCGAGTGCTTTGTCGAAGGGCCGGAGTCGGTGGGCGACTGGTTCGAGGTCCGTTCGCCGCTCAACCGCGTGTTCCTGTGGCTCGAGGCCCTGGGCCGGCGCACGGAATGGCTGATTCCCCGGCGCCTGCACCGACATGCGCTCGAGCGCGCCGAGTCCTGGTTCATCGAGCGGCTCAACGGTCTGGACGGCCTCGGGGCGATCTTCCCGGCCATGGTCAATGCTTCGATCGCGCTCAAGGAACTCGGTTATGCCGACGATCACCCGTTGCGCAACCAGACCCGCGATGCACTGCGCGGCCTGGTCATCGACCGGCCGGACCGGACCTATGTCCAGCCGTGCATGTCGCCGGTCTGGGATACCGGCCTGGCTGCGCTGGCGCTGGACGCCAGCGGCGAATCGGAGGCGTGCGCGGCGGCCGGGCGCGGGCTGGACTGGCTGGTGGACCGGCAGATTACGGACGCGCCGGGCGATTGGCGGCGTGGTGCGCCGCAGCTGCCCGGCGGCGGCTGGGCGTTCCAGTACCGCAATGATCATTATCCGGACCTGGACGATACGGCCATGGTGGCCTGGGCCATGCATGCGCACGACCCGGCACGCTATCGTCCGGTCATCGAGCGTGCCGTGGTATGGCTGGCCGGAATGCAGAGCAGCAAGGGGGGCTTCGGCGCATTCGACATCGACAATGACGCCGAGTACCTCAACCACATCCCGTTCGCCGATCACGGCGCCTTGCTGGATCCGCCCACGGCCGACGTTTCGGCGCGCTGCCTGACCCTGTTCGCGCTGCTCGACGATCCGCGCTTCGAACGCCAGCGCGAACGCGTGCGCGGCTACCTGCTTTCGGCGCAGGAAAGCGACGGCTCGTGGTTCGGACGCTGGGGTACCAATTACATCTACGGTACCTGGTCGGCGCTGGTGGCCCTGGGTGCCGACGGCCGCAATCTCAATCGCAATCGCAATCGCAATCGCAATCGCAACAGCGAGGCGATCACCCGGGCCGTGGCCTGGCTGGAGGCGCATCAGAATCAAGACGGCGGCTGGGGCGAAGGCAACCAGACCTATCACGATCCCGAACTGGCCGGCACCGGCAGTTGCTCGCGCGCGTTCCAGACCGGCTGGGCGATGCTGGGGCTCGTGGCGGCCGGCCGCGGAGAAACCCCGGCGGTGCGGCGCGGTGCGGAGTACCTGGCGCGAACGCAATCAGCCGACGGCGACTGGCCGGAACCCTGGTTCACGGCGCCGGGATTTCCGCGGGTGTTCTATCTCAAGTATCACGGCTATTCGCGTTATTTTCCGCTCTGGGCGCTGACAGCGGCACGCCAGGCATGGCGGGGGGCATAGACCGCATCGGCGTGGTGGCTGCGCTGGATTGGGAGGCGGGCGTCTTCTCGGCTGCCCAGCCCACCGGCCCCGAATTGCTGATCGAGACTGCCGGACCCGGACCTGCAGCTGCGGCGGCAGGGGCGGAGCGTGCGCTGGCGAGAGGCTCCGACCTGCTGATCAGTTGGGGCAGCGCCGGCGCGCTTGGAGCTGCCGAATCGGGGTCAATCGTACTGGCGTCCGAGGTCCTGGATACCGCGCGGCATCGGTTTGCAACCGACGCACGGCTATCCGATGTGCTTGCGTCGGCATTGCACGGCGTTGCAACCGTTCATCGCGCCGAGCTGGTCAGCACCGAGTCGCCCGTGACCACCCTGGACGGCAAGCGTCGCCTTGCCGAATCCAGCGGCGCGATCGCGGTGGATATGGAAAGCGCTGCGATTGCCGGCGTCGCCGGCCGGAGCGGGGTGCCGCTGGTGGTCGTCCGGGTCATCGTCGACGGGCGGAACCATCGCGTACCCCCTTGTGCGATGGCCGGGATGGACGGCGCGCGAACTCGGCCGGGCCGGGTACTGGCCGGACTGCTAAAATCGCCGGGGGAAATGCCCGGATTGCTGGCCTTGGCGCTGGCGGCCCGGCGCGCGCGCAGGACGCTGGCGGCCTGCTCGATCCGGTTGCCGGGCGCGCTGGCCGAAGCCGATCCGTCGTCGAACATCAACCACGAGCCTTCTTAACCCATCCAGAGTCGGACCAGGCCCGGAGCCACGAACATGAACAGCCACGCCGGATCGAGCCGTGCAAGCGCCGTAGCGCACGCCAATTTCGCCCTGGTCAAGTACTGGGGCAAGCGCGATGCCGTGTTGAATCTTCCCGATGTCGGTTCGATTTCGATCACGCTGGATGCACTGTGGACCCGAACCCGCGTAGCCATCGATCCGGCGCTCGAGCACGACCGCTTCGAGCTCGACGGGCGGACCGACGGCGTCGGGGGCGATCGTGTTTGCACGTTGCTCGCGCGCATGCGCGAGCTGGCCGGGAGCGCGGCGCGGGCGCGTGTGAGCAGCACCAACAATTTTCCCACCGGCGCCGGGCTGGCGTCTTCGGCGTCGGGTTTCGCGGCGCTGGTAACCGCGGCCGACCGCGCTTATGGCCTGGGCCTGCCGCCGGAAAGACTTTCGGCGCTGGCGCGCATCGGTTCGGGTTCGGCCGCGCGCTCGATCTTCGGCGGATACGTCGAAATGCACCGGGGAATGCGCGCCGACGGCAGCGATTCCGTGGCCGCGCCCCTGGCCGAAGCGGAAGACTGGCCGCTGGAAGTCGTGATTGCCGTCAGCGACCGCAGGCGCAAGTCAGTGGGCTCGACGGAAGGGATGCAGCGCACTGCCGCGACGTCGCCGTTCTACTCGGCCTGGGTGGCCAACCAGCCGGCCGACCTGGCGCGGGCGCGCGAGGCGATTGCCGCCCGCGATTTCGAGGCCCTGGCCGAAGTTTCCGAGGCCAGTGCGCTTGCCATGCACGGCCTGGCGATGTCGGCGCGTCCGGGCCTGCTGTATTTCAACGCCGCGACCATGGAATGCCTGCACCGGATACGCCAGCTGCGCGCCGAAGGGGTCGCGGTGTTCTTTACGGTCGACGCCGGGCCGCAGGTCAAGGCGATCTGCGGGCCGGCGGCAGCCGACGCGGTTGCCGCGGCGCTGGCCGGCGTACCGGGGGTCACCGAGATCCTGCGTTCCGGGCTGGGCGCGGGGGCGGCCTGTGTCGATCGGGAAACGGCGCGGCCGACATGAACCGGGTTGAAGTCTCGGCGCCCGGCAAGCTGCTGCTGATCGGCGAGTACGCCGTGCTCGACGGCGCAAGCGCGCTGGTGATGGCCGTCGACCGGCGAGTCCATGTCGTCGTCGCTCCTGCGGCAAAGCGGCCCGGAAGGTTGCATGCGCCCCAGCTCGGGATTCATCGCGAGCCCATGATGATCGAGAACGGCGTGCTGCGTTGCCCGGGGCGGCCGCAGGACGACCTGGGCCCGACGGCCCGGATGATTCCCGGAATTGTCCGCAGCCTCGGCCGTGAGCCAGAAGAAATCACGAACCTGGACCTGGAAATCGACTCCGGTGAGCTTTTCGAGTCCGGCGGCGACAGTCCGGTCAAGCTCGGGTTGGGATCCAGCGCGGCGGTCGGCGCGGCATTGGCGCTTGCCCTGGAGACCTGGTTCGAGGCCGGTCGGCCGGAACCGCAGGCCGAGCGCCTGCTGCAACGGTGGCTGCCGGTCTATCGCAGCGCGCTGGGCGGCAGCGCCAGCGGCGCCGACCTGGCGGCTTCGTTTCGAGGCGGATTGACCGAATTCAGGATTGCCGGCGGCCAAGCCCGTTGCCGCGCGATGACATGGCCCGAAGGGCTCTGCTGGCGTGCGGTCTGGGTCGGCCATGCGGCCCGGACTCCCGATTTCGTCGGCGCCTATGAACGCTGGAAACGTGCCGCGCCGGAAGCGGCGAGACAATTCGGTGCCCGCCTCGGTCAAGTCGCCCAGCGGGCGGTCGCCGGCTGCAGCGATGTCGCCGTGCTGGTCGAGGCCTGCGCGGAATATGCCGAACTGCTGGTCGCGCTGGGCGATGCCATGGACTTGCAGATAATGAGCGCGCCGCACCGCCGGCTGGCGGAACTGGGCCGTGACTGCGGCGTGGTCTACAAGAGTTGCGGGGCGGGCGGCGGCGACCTTGGAATTGCGCTGGCTACCGATCCGGAACGCCTCGCGGCGTTCGAAAAAGGGCTGTCAGATTGCGCTGGCGTTCCGTTAGACTTGAACGTGTCGAATTCCGGCGCGAGCATCGTCACGCGCCGATCGCCCGGTGCGGGCGCAAGCGAATAAAAAAGGATTCAGCGTGGCAAGGATTCCCGAATTCTACAAGCTGTCGGTCTCGCAACGTGTGCGCGAGGTTCGCAAGCAGGGTCTGCTTTCCAACCAGGACTACCAGGCACTGGTCAGCGGAGACCATACCCTGTCGATCCAGTCGGCCGACAAGATGATCGAAAACGTCATCGGCGTCATGGGGTTGCCGGTGGGGCTGGGACTCAACTTCCTGATCAACGACAGGGAATACGCGATTCCGCTGGTGGTCGAGGAGCCTTCCATCGTTGCGGCGCTGAGTTCGGCGGCCAAGGTCGCGCGCGCGGGCGGCGGGTTTGCGGTCGAAAGTACCGAGCCGATTCTGATCGGGCAGATCCAGGTGGTCGACGTCGCGCATCCGCAGCGCGCCAAGGCGGCCTTGCTGCAGCGCAAGGGCGAGATCCTGAATCTGGCCAACAGCCTGCATCCCAACATGGTCGCGCGCGGTGGCGGCGCCAAGGATTTCGAGGTGCACATCCATCCGTCGTCCGGACAGGGCGGCGACATGGTCGTCGCGCACCTGCTGGTCGATACGCGCGATGCCATGGGCGCGAACCTGGTCAACACCATGTGCGAGGGTGTGGCCTCGCTGGTCGAGACCATCGCCGAGGGCAAGGTCTTCCTGCGCATCCTTTCGAACCTCACCGATCGTGCGATGGTCAAGGCGCGCGTCTCGATTCCGCTGGCAGCCTTGGCCGGGCGCGGCTTCGACGGGGAGCAGGTGCGCGACGGCATCATCCTGGCCAACGAGTTCGCTTCCGTCGATCCCTATCGCGCCGCGACCCACAACAAGGGCATCATGAACGGCATAGACGCCGTGGCGCTCGCCACGGGCAACGACTGGCGCGCCATCGAAGCCGGAGCCCATGCCTGGGCGGCGCGCGGTTCGCACTACGCGTCGCTGACCCAGTGGACGCGCGGGGAAGACGGCTCGCTGCTGGGTCAACTCGAAATTCCGCTCAAGGTGGGCATCGTGGGCGGCCCGCTGCAATCCAATCCCACCGTCGGCATGAATCTGCGCCTGCTCGGCGTGAGCTCGGCGCGCGAGCTCGCCGAGGTCATGGGCGCGGTCGGTCTCGCGCAGAACTTCTCGGCGATCAAGGCGCTGGTCACCGAGGGCATTCAGCAAGGCCATATGACGCTGCACGCGCGCAGCGTGGTGGCCGCCGCCGGGGCCCGTCCGGAGATTTTCGAGACCGTGGTCGATCGGCTGATCGAGTCCGGCGAGATCAAGGTGTGGAAGGCGCGCGAGCTGATCGAGTCGGTCGACGTGCCGCGCGTCGAGGCCGCAGCCGAGACCTCCGCGCAGTCGGCGGGCCTGGCCGAAGAGCGCAAGTTTTCCGGCGGGCATGGAAAGATCATTCTGCTCGGCGAGCATGCCGTCGTCTACGGCCGGCATGCGATCGCGACACCGGTGCCGTTGGCGATTCAGGCGCACGTTCAGCGCGGCGGCGACGGCGTGCAGCTGATCATCCCGCGCTGGGGCGTCGAACAACGCCTGCATCGCAATGCCGAAAAGCAGCATTCATTCGAGAAGTCGCTGGCGATGATCTTCAAGACGCTGGGGCTGGATCACGAAAGCATGCGCGTGGAAATTTTCCCCAACGTGCCGCGCGCGATGGGCCTTGGCGGGTCGGCGGCGATTGCCGTGGCCACCATTCGGGCGCTGGATCGCTGTTTCGAGCTCGGCCTGGACGATGAACGGGTCAACGCGCTGGCCTTCGAGTGCGAGAAGATCGCCCACGGCACGCC
>JAGXKW010000004.1:0-43592 GCA_018334995.1 Wenzhouxiangellaceae bacterium | reverse complement strand
TTGCTGCAGCAGCGAAGCGCGAGCAAGCCCCTGTGGCCGCTTTACTGGTCCAACAGTTGTTGCTCTCATCCCAGGCGCGGAGAGCGCATGGAACAGGCGCTGCACCGCCGTCTGCGCGAAGAGCTGGGGCTGGATGCGCCGCTGGAATTCGTCTACAAGTTCATCTATCAGGCTGATTTCGACGACGTCGGCGCCGAGCACGAGTTTTGCCATGTCTATATCGGTGCGGCCGGCGGAGTCGTCAGCGTGCACCCGGAAGAAATCGCCGACTGGAAGTGGGTGCCGATCGACGAGGTCACGCGTGAACTGTCGGAGTCGCCCGATCTTTACACGCCCTGGTTCAAGATGGAATGGGAAGCGTTGATGGAAAGATGTCCGGACCGGATCCGGAAACTGAAGCTGGAGGCCGCCCGCGCGTGATTCGGCCTGTTCGGGCTTCGTGCAATATGGCGCGGCGCGGCGCGGTCCAGTCACGAGAGATGACGCCGGGTGCAGAATGCCCGGCAGCAACCGATCAATCCAACACCAATCTGGAGAGACCATGGCCATTCCGATGATCCAGCAGTACCGGGTCGCGAAGTACCTGATGCAGAAGAAGCTTTCGGGTGAAAAGCGCTTTCCGCTGGTGCTGATGCTCGAGCCGCTGTTTCAGTGCAACCTGGCCTGCGCCGGCTGCGGCAAGATCGACTATCCCAAGGAGATCCTCCAAAAGCGGATGAGCGTCGACGATGCACTCAAGGCGGTGGACGAATGTGGCGCACCGATGGTCTCCATCCCGGGCGGCGAGCCGCTGATCCACAAGGAAATGCCGGAAATGGTGCGCGGCATCATCGAGCGCAGAAAGTTCGTCTACCTTTGCACCAACGCGGTGCTGATGAAGAAAAAGATGGACGAGTACGCGCCGTCGCCTTATTTCACCTGGTCGGTGCACCTGGACGGCCTCAAGGAGCGGCACGACGATTCGGTGTGCCAGGAAGGCGTATTCGACAAGGCAATCGATGCCATCAAGATGGCGCTGGAGCGTGGTTTCCGCGTCACCACCAACTGCACGCTGTTCGATGGCGAGGTGCCCGAACACGTGGCCGACTTCTTCGACTATGCCACCGAGCTCGGCGTCGAGGGCATCACGGTCTCGCCCGGGTTTACCTACGAGCGCGCGCCGCGCCAGGACGTGTTCCTTGGGCGCAACAACTCGAAGAAGCTGATGCGCGACATTTTTCGCCACGGCAAGCAGCGCAAGTCTAAGTGGCCGATGAACCACTCCTCGCTGTACCTCGATTTCATCACCGGCAACCAGACCTACCAGTGCACGCCCTGGTCGAACCCGACCTACAACATCTTCGGCTGGCAGAAGCCCTGCTACCTGCTGGTCGATGAAGGCTATGCGTCGAGTTTCAAGGAGCTGATGGAAGAAACGCCCTGGGAAAACTACGGCGTCGGGCGCAACCCGAAGTGCGACAACTGCATGGCGCACTGTGGTTACGAAGGCACGGCCGTGGTCGACACTTTCAACCATCCGATCAAGGCGCTGGGCGCCTACATGCGCGGGCCGCGTACCGAGGGCGAGTATGCGCCGGACCTGCCGACTTACGAACAGGCGCAGCGCGAGCGGCGGATCCCGCTCCAGGTCATCCAGGACTGACACTCGTGGCCGCGCTTGCGCTCGGCGCGGCCATCCTGTGGCTGGTCGCGCTGCTGCTGCCGTGGCGGCCCTGGAGCACGCGCGAACGAATCGAGCCGGTCCCGCATGGCGGCGATGGCCGAGGGCCACCGATCACCGCGCTGATCCCCGCGCGCAACGAAGCGGCAACCATTCGCGACACGCTGCAAGCGGTCCGGGCCCAGCCCGGGATTGCGCGGGTCGTCGTGGTCGACGATCAATCCGCCGACGATACCGCGTCGATCGCTGCATCGGTGCCCGAAACCCGTGTGATTCGCGGCAAGGCGACGCCACCGGGCTGGTCCGGCAAGCTCTGGGCGCAGCAGCAGGGGCTGGCGCACGTCGAAACGCCGTTGCTGTTGTTGCTGGACGCCGATATTCGCTTGATGCCGGGGATGGCGCCGGCATTGTCGCGCAAGCTGGAAGACGAGCGCCTCGACCTGGTTTCCATCATGGCGACGCTTCCGGCGTCGAGCTGGCCGGAGAAGCTGATGCTGCCGGCGTTCGTCTGGTTTTTCAGGCAGCTTTATCCATTCGCCTGGGTCAATCGAGACGATCGGCCTTTTGCGGCCGCCGCGGGCGGCTGTGTGCTGCTCAGGCGCCAGAAACTGCTCGACGCCGGCGGCTTCGAGGCCTGGAAGAACGCGCTGATCGATGACTGCGAACTGGCGGCCCGAATCCGTGACGCCGGCGGCAGTATCTGGCTGGGGCTCAGCCACGGCGTGCAGAGCATGCGCCGGCATCCGGACCTGGCCTCGATCCTGGAAACCATACGCCGCACGGCTTATACCCAGCTGGGATACTCGTCCATGCTGCTGACTGTCGTTGCGGCCGCGGTGCTCGTGATGTTCGGCGTGCCGCCGATTGCGTTCCTGGACGGTATCGTCAGCGGCGATCCGCTGCTAGCGGGCGCCGGGACCGCCGGCTGGCTGCTGATGGCGCTGAACTATGCACCGCAGGTTCGTTTCAGCGGCCTTGGCCTGCGCTGGGCGCTTGCGCTCCCGCTGTCGGCGATGCTGTTCCTGTTTGCGACCCTGGATTCGGCCGCCCGTCATCACTTCGGCCGCGGCGCCGGCTGGAAGGGCCGCAGATACGAGCGCTAGCGCGTTGTGCGGCGTTGGTTGAAGGGCATTTGCCGACTGTATGCCTCGGCAAGGGTGTGTTCTCGACGCGCGTTTGCTATGCGCGCTTGAGCGTAAGTTCCACCGGGGTCGGTTTCAGGCCCACGTCCTCGCGAAGGATGCGGTGATCCCTGGTCGAAAGCAGCTCGAAATGCCCGGGCCTGAGTTTCGCCGGCAGGAAGACGGGCCCGAAGCGCACGCGCTTGAGGCGGGCAACCTGGGCGCCGACGGCTTCCCACAGCCGGCGGACTTCCCGGTTGCGGCCTTCCATGATGGTCACGGTGTACCAGGTGTGGCCGGAAGTGTGTTCGCCGATCACCAGGTCGGTGAAACAGGCCTTGCCGTCCGCCAGGTCGACGCCGTTCAGCAGGCGCTCGAGATCGGCATCCGAGACCTCGCCGCGAATGCGGCACAGATATTCGCGATCGACCTTGCCCGACGGGTGCATCATCCGGTTGGCGAGTTCGCCGTCCGTGGTAAGCACCAGCAGCCCGGCAGTGTTGATGTCGAGTCGTCCGATGGCGATCCAGCGGCCGTCGCTGACGGCCGGCAGGTGATCGAATACGGTGCGCCGGCCTGCGGGATCGTTGCGGGTGGTCAGTTCGCCTTCGGGCTTGTGGTAGATGATGCTCCGGTGCGACTTGCGTTCGCCGACGACCTCATGTTCGGTATCCCGGAATCGTATGCGGTCGCCCACCGCCGTACGCTGCCCCAGGGTAGCGGTCGTGCCGTTGATTCGAACGCGCCCGGCCTCGATATGGGCCTCGATCTTGCGGCGGGCACCGAGCCCGGCACGCGAAAGCACCTTCTGCAGGCGTTCCGCGCCGGCGGCTGGCGCCGTGGCGCGATCGTCAGTTGCGGTTGCCTGGCGCGGGCTTCGCCTCCGGTTCCGGCTGCCCCGATTCTCCGCTTTGCGTGACTTCGGCTTCGTGCCGTTCGGATTCCGGCGCGGCTTCGTCGTCGCCGTTGGCCGGGGCGCCGTTTTCCGCGTCGGCTTGCCGCTGCGCGTTTTCGATTTGCGCTGATTCTTGCTGGTCGTGTCGGTCATCGTTGGCCGCCTGCGGTTTGTCGGGGTCGTCGAGATCGAGTTCCGGCTCGATATTGTCCAGGTCGCGTATTTCGGCCAGCGTCGGCAGATCGTCCAGGCCCTTGAGGCCGAAATAGTCGAGAAATGTCTTGGTCGTGCCCAGCAGTTCGGGCTTGCCCGGAATGTCGCGATGGCCGACCACCTTGATCCACTCGCGCTCCTGCAGCGTCTTGAGTATATTGGCGCTGAGCGAGACCCCGCGGATCTGCTCGATTTCGCCGCGCGTGATCGGCTGGCGGTAGGCGATGATCGCCAGGGTCTCGAGCAATGCGCGCGAATAGCGCGGCGGCTTTTCGGCCCACAATCGTGACACCACCGGCATCAGCTCCCGGCGAATCTGGAGCCGATAGCCACCGCCGACTTCCACCAGTTCGACCGCGCGCTCGGCCAGTTCAGCATCCAGCAGCGCCAGAGCCTCGCGGATCGCGCCATGCCCGGGCTGCTCGTCTTCGTCGAACAGGCTGTTGAGTTGATTCAGGGTCAGCGGCTGGCCAGCTGCAAGCAGTGCACCCTCGAGCCAGATCTTGAGTTTTTCCGATTCCATCGAATTCCAGATTGTCTTGGGTTTGTCTCCGTTCGTTCATGCACCACCGTCGGTTGGATCATGAACAATCCGGAATCATTGCTGAACGCTTGGCGAAAAGGATTCTTTCGCGCCAGGCGCACGCAGGTAGATGCTGCCGAAGAGTTCCTGCTGCACCAGGTCCACCATGTGTTCGCGCAACAGTTCGAGCAGCGCCAGGAACGTCACCACGGCGCCCTTTCGTCCTTCTTCGAGATCGAACAGTTGCTCGAACTCGACGAACTCCTTGCCCTTCAGGGTCTGGACGATTCGGGTCATGCGTTCGCGTACGCTCAAGGGTTCGCCCTGGATATGGTGCTGGGCGAACAGCTCGGCCCGCGCCATGACGTCCTTGAGCGCCAGCAGCACCTCGCGCAGATCGACCTCCGGCGGCAGCTGGACCTGGCGCTGCTCGGCCACGCCGGCGTTGGCGACCGCGACATCCCGTTCCAGTCGGGGCAGGGCGTCGAGGTCTTCGGCCGCCTGTTTGAAGCGTTCGTACTCCTGCAGCCGGCGGATGAGTTCGGCGCGGGGATCGCCTTCGTCTTCGTCCGCCTCCGGTTCGGGCCGGGGCAGCAACATGCGCGACTTGATCTCGGCGAGGATCGCGGCCATGACCAGGTATTCCGCCGCCAGCTCCAGCCTGAGACCCTGCATCATCTCGATGTAGCCGGTGTATTGGCGCGTGATCTCGGCGATGGGAATGTCGAGAATGTCCAGGTTCTGGCGTCGAATCAGGTACAGCAGGAGATCCAGCGGCCCCTCGAACGCGTCGAGAAACACTTCCAGCGCATCGGGCGGGATATACAGGTCGTCGGGCAGCTTCAACAGCGGCTCGCCGCGCACGGTCGCGAGCGCCATTTCGGACTGTTTCTGGATCGGTTCCGGGGACTCACTCATCGCCAGTGAGTTTAGCAGGCCGCATTCACGCTGGATATACTGTCGGTCGATTGTCCCGAAATACGGAATTTCCGAATGCTCTACATGATCGTTGGCCGCGACGCGGAAGACTCTCTCGCCGACAGAGCGGCCGCGCGCGATGCCCATGTTGCACGCATTGGCGCGCTTGTCGACGATGGCCGGCTGGTCGTGGCCGGCCCGATGCCGGCGATCGATGCCGACGATCCGGGCCCGGCCGGATTTTCCGGATCCCTGGTCGTGGCCGAATTCGAGTCGCTGGTCGCCGCCGAGGAATGGGCCCGGGCCGATCCCTACCTGGCGTCGGGCGCGTGGGTTTCGGTTGAAGTCAGTCCGTTCAAGCAGGTGATGCCGTGACCGAGGAACGGGTCGGGCGGATCCGGGCGCTTCTCGAGCGCGCACTGGCCCCTGAAGCGCTCGAGGTCATCGATGAATCGCACCTGCATGTCGGTCATGCCGGCGCGCAGGACGGGCGTGGCCACTTCAGGATACGGATCGAGGCGTCATGCTTCGCCGGCCGTTCCCGCCTGGCCAGGCACCGCATGATCTACCAGGCGATGGGCGACATGATGGAAACTGACATACACGCCTTGGCAATTGAGGATGATTCCGGGAATGCTTGACAAATTGTTGATTATGATGGTTTCGGCTTTGCTTATTTCCGGCTGCGGAGACGCCGGCGACGATCATCGTGACGTCGTTCGGGCGCTGATGGCCGAGGACGACGTGGTGCTGGTGGAGGTCGACGGCAAACCGGTCACGCTGCCGATGCTCGAATTCCTGATGGAAGTCCGCGGCGTCGAGGAAGAAGACAACGACGAAATGCGCGAACTGCTCGACGAGCTTATTCGCTTGCGCGCGGTGGCCAATCGCGCGGTCGAGGAAAACGTCTCGACCCGCAAGCGGGTGCGTGCAGAGCGCATGGTCAAGGATATCGAGGTGCAGTACGTGCGCTACCTGGAGCACTTCCAGCAGGAAAACCCGGTTTCCGACGAGGACATTCGCTCGGTGTACCAGGCGCAGGTCGAGCGCGCCGGAGATCGGCGCTACCGGCTGGAAACGATCGAATTCGAAACGCAGGCCGACGCGCTGACCCGGCTGGATTCGCTGCGCGAAGAGTCGGTGACGTTTCAGGCGGCCCTGCAGCAGGCCGATGCCGAAGGCCGCGTCGCGCGTCGGACCGACTGGGTGGACGCCAGTCAGGTGCCCGGTGATTTCGCCGAAATCCTGGGCGAGACCGAAGCCGGAAACGTGGTCGACTCGCTCCTGCCCTACCAGGATCAATGGCTGGTCGTGCGGGTCGCTGAAATCGATGCGCTGAATCCGCCCGCCCTCGAGGACGTGCGCGAGGGCATACGCAGAACGCAGACCCGTGAGCGGACCCAGGAGATGATCGAACGCACCTACGAACGTGCCGAGATCACCCCGATGCTGCCGGTCGAACAGGCCCCTGCAGACGGCTCCTGAGAGTTTGCGGGACTCGCTGATTCAGGGCAACTGGACCGGCTGGGGCGGCTGCCAGTCGTCGGCCCGATGCTCGGCGACCACCGTGGTGAATATGCCGCCGCGCACGTTGAATTCGGCCGTCAGCCGCATGAATCGGGGCCGCGTGGCCGCGACGAGATCGGTCAGGATCTCGTTCGTGACGGCTTCGTGGAATGCGCCCTGGTCGCGAAACGACCAGGTATAGAGTTTGAGCGACTTCAGCTCGACGCAGAATTCGTCCGGCACGTAGGCGATCCGGAGCTCGCCGAAATCGGGCTGGCCGGTCTTCGGGCACAAGCAGGTAAACTCGGGAATCCGGATGTGAATGGTATAATCCACGGCGGTTTGCGGGTTGGAAAACACTTCCAGATCCCGGCTGGGTCGGGAGGACATAAGGCACTTCCTGTAGGTGTCTGAGATGATCTTTCATCTAGAATAAGTCATCGTTCGTGATCGTGGACATCGACCTGCCCATGAGCGCGTTCATCAACCAAGCGGAGCCTCGACCCCCTCAATGCGATTGACTGCGATAAAGCTGGCCGGTTTCAAGTCGTTCGTTGAACCGACCACCATCAAGCTGCCGTCCAACCTCCTCGGCGTGGTGGGCCCGAACGGCTGCGGCAAGTCCAACATCATCGATGCCGTGCGCTGGGTGATGGGCGAAAGCTCTGCGCGCCAGCTGCGGGGCGAGTCGATGAGTGACGTCATCTTTTCCGGATCCAGCGCGCGCAAACCGGTCACCACGGCGAGCGTGGAGCTGGTGTTCGACAATGTCGACGGACGGGCTGGCGGTGAATACGCCCGGTACAACGAGATCTCGGTTCGTCGCCAGGTCAGTCGCGATGGCCTGTCGGCGTATTTTCTGAACGGCAGTCGTTGCCGGCGCAAGGACATTACCGACCTTTTCCTGGGTACCGGTCTGGGCCCCAGAAGTTACGCCATCATCGAGCAGGGCATGATCTCGCAGATCGTCGAGGCGCGGCCGGAAGACCTGCGCGGTTTCCTCGAGGAGGCTGCAGGCGTTTCGCTGTACAAAGAGCGCAGGCGCGAGACCGAAAACCGCATTCGGCATACCCGCGAAAACCTGGAGCGGCTCGCCGACCTGCGCGAGGAAGTCACCAAACAGCTGGGCAAGCTTCAGCGCCAGGCCAAGGCCGCCGAGCGTTACCGCAAGCTCAAGACCCGTTATCGCCAAGAGGAAGCGCGCCTCAACGCGTTGCGCTGGCGCCATGCACAAGCCCAGCTGGATGCCCAGTCGCGTGCCATGGCCGAGACCGAGACGCGCGTGGAGCAGGCCGTCGCAGTCCAGCGCGAAGCCGAAAAGTCGCTCGAGACCCTGCGCGAGAAGCAGCACAAGGCGTCGGAAAAGACTGCGTCGGTGCAGGCTGAACTTTACGAAGTTGCCGGTGAAATCGCGCGCCTGGAGCAATCCATAGAGCACCAGCAGGATGTGCTCAAGCGACAGCAGAGCGAGTTTACCGAAGTCGAAAGCCAGATCAACGAGCTTCAGCAACACCTGGTGCTTGATCGGACCCAGGTCGAGGACGTCACCGCCCGCATTGCCGAACTCGAACCCGCGCTGGCCACGGTACGCGACGAGGAACAGCAGGCGCGGCAGGAACTGGAGCAGGCCGAAAAGGGCTTGTCCGAGCACACCGAGGCCTATCGTGAGTGCCGGGACGAAGGCTCGAAGCTTCGACAGCAGGTCGAACTGGTCAAGCTCAGGATCGAGCATCTCGACGAGCGCATGAACCAGGCCGCACAGCGCCTGCAGCGCCTGCGTTCCGACCAGGGCGATGCGCGTTCGCGCCTGGACGAGGAAAGCCGACAGACCCGGGAGGAGCTTGAGACGGCTGAAGAGCAGTTGGCAAAAGCGCGGGAGGAATTCGCCGCCGGCCGTGACCGGGTTGCCGAAACCCGCGCCGGTATCGATGCCCTGCGCGCAGAAATCGACGCCGACAACGATCGCAAGCGCGAGATCCGGGGTCGGCTCGAGTCGCTTTTCGTGCTCAATCAGCCGCACGAACCGGATCAGCGGATGGTCGATTGGTTGAGTCGGCAGGGGCTGGACGAGAGCCCCGGCCTGCTGCAGTCGCTGGACGTGGACCCGGCCTGGCAGAAGGCAGTGGAAACCGTTCTGGACAGTTGGCTTTCAGCGCGCGTGGTGGACGACGATCTGCCCGGGAACCTTCCCGCTGGTGGCGAGATCGGCCTGATCTCCAGCCACGGTGGCGCGCCGGCGCCGGGCACGCTCGCCGAAAAGGTGTCCGGCGCAGGCGCACTGACCCGTCTGCTCAACACCGTCTTTTGCAGTGACGGCGAGACCGACGCCTTTTCCCGAATCCCGGGGCTGGAGGACCATCAATCGGTCATTGCCCCCGACGGTCTCTGGCTGGGACGCGGCTGGCTCTGGCGCCGCGGCCGGGATGACCGCGAATCCGAGGGCAAGCTGGCGCGTCAGCAGCAGATTCGCGAGCTCGAACAGGAGCTCGCCGAACTGGATTCGGCAATCACCGAGCGCCAGCGGCAGATGGAGTCGCTTGGCGCTACGCTTGAAGACCGGAGTGGCCAGCTCGAGCAGTCACGGGCCGAGGTCCAGAAGCTGCAGTCCCGTGTCGCCGAACTGGCCGGGCTCAAGGCGGGCCAGGACAATCGACGCGAAGCGCTGGATCGGCAGCAGAATGCGCTCGAAGAAGAGCAGAAGTCGCTGAGCGAGCGCCAGCGGCAGGACGAGGAGGGGCTGGGCAAGGCGCGTCGGGAAATGCAGGCTTCGCTCGAAGAGCTCGAGCGGGCGGATGCGCGGGAGCGCGACCTGCTGGAACAGCGCAATCGGCAACAGGAGCTGCGTGAGCAGTGCCGCGAGACCTACCGCAAGTTGCGCGACAAGCGCGAGGAACGGGCCCTGAAGATGGAGTCGTCCCGGGCAAGCCTGGATTCCCTGAAGCAGGCGATCGAGCGCATGGACACCCAGATCGGCCAGCTGCAGGGGCGTTACGTGGAACTTTCCGAGGCCCTGGCCCAGGGCGACAATCCGGTGCGCGAGCAGCAGGCAGAACGCGATCGGCTGCTGAACCGCCGGCTTGAAGTCGAGGAGCGGCTCAAGGCGGCCCGCGCCGAACTCGATACGCTGGAGCAGCAGTGGCGCGAGCACGACCGGAAGCGTCAGCAGGCTGCCGCCGACGCCGAGCAGATCCGCCAGCAGCAATCGGAGAACCGGGTACACCTGCGCGAACTGGAAATCGAGGCCGAACGCTTTGCCGGCCGGGTCGCCGAACTCGAAGGCGATCTGGATACACTGGCCGCCGAGTTACCCGACGATGCCGAAGCCCAGGCCTGGGTCGACGAACTGGGTCAGCTCGAGGAAAAGATCCGACGCCTGGAACCGGTCAACCTTGCTGCCATCCAGGAGGCGGAGCAGGAGGCGGAGCGCAAGGACTACCTGGATCGCCAGCACGCCGACCTGATCGAGGCACTGGACACGCTGGAATCGGCGATCGCGCGGATCGACAAGACCACGCGAACCCGCTACAAGGACACGTTCGAGCGGGTCAACAAGAACATGGAAACGCTGTTCCCGCGCCTGTTCGGCGGCGGGCATGCGCACCTTGAGATGGTCGGCGACGATTGGCTCACGGCCGGGGCGGCGATCATGGCGCGCCCGCCCGGCAAACGCATCAGCCGCATCCACCTGCTGTCCGGCGGCGAGAAGGCGTTGACCGCGGTGGCGTTCGTGTTTTCCATCTTCAACCTCAATCCCGCGCCGTTCTGCCTGCTTGACGAGGTCGACGCGCCGCTGGATGATGCCAACGTGAGTCGTTTTTCGGAACTGGTCCGCGAGATGTCGGACAGGGTCCAGTTCCTGTTCGTGACCCACAACAAGATCACCATGGAAGTCGCGCATCAGATGCTCGGGGTTACCATGCGAGAACCCGGCATTTCGCGCCTGGTCTCGGTCGACCTGGAAAAGGCGGTGGAAATGGCCGCTTCATGATCAACAACGCATCGACGGGCAAATCGAGATGGACAATCTTCGCCTGATATTGATTCTCCTCGGTCTTGCAGTGCTGGCGGCGATCTGGCTGCTGCACCGGCCGGAAGGCTCATCACGCAAGCCCGGTGCATCGCGGCGGGAAGACCGCCGCCAGGAACCGTTCATCGGTGATGCAGGCGACCGCGCGGGCGCGGATCGTGCGGTGGAACTCGACCAGGACCACAACCGGGAACACGACGGCCGGCCGCGCCAGACCACGCTGCCCGACCTCGGTGCTGCCGCAGAACCGGAAACGGAAATCCGGCCGCCGAGCGGCCAGCCGCGGGACGCCGACGAAGCTTCGCGCGGCGTGCCGCCCGAGCGCGAGTGGCGCGAGGCCGAGCCGGTGGCTGCCGCGGCCGGAACCGGGACGAATGCCGCGGCGTCGGAGGACGATACGGAAGCGCCCAGGATCGTCACGCTCTACGTGCGTGCGCGCGACGATCGTCAGATCAGCGGGCTCAGTCTGCTCGACGCGGCCATCAAGGCCGGGCTGCGCTTCGGTGAAATGAAAATCTTCCATCGTCGCCACCGGGGCGCCGCCAGGCCGGTGTTCAGCATGGCCAACATCACCCGGCCCGGAAGCTTCGATCCGTCTGCCTGGAATCTGTTCCAGACGCCCGGCGTAACGCTGTTCATGACTCTGCCGGGACCGGTCAGCGCGCTGGACGCCTGGGACGCGATGCTGGCCACCGGCAAGCGCCTGGCCGAGCTCCTGGACGCCGACCTGATGGACGATGCCCAATGCCTGCTGACCCGCCAGCGCACCGCGCAGATTCGCGAGGAAATGCGTGAATTCGATCGCCGGAACGGCCTGCACAGCTGATTGCCGGAGACCAGCGCAATTGAACGACGCGAATTCAGACGAAGCCGAAAAGCGGGTGCACGAGCTGCGCGAGGAAATCGCCGGGCATAATTATCGCTACTACGTGCTGGCAGATCCCAGGGTGCCGGACGCCGAATACGATCGGCTGATGCGCGAGCTCGAAGCGCTGGAGGAAGCGTATCCCGAGCTGGTCGATCCGGATTCGCCCACGCAGCGGGTCGGGGCCCGCGCCGCGGAAGGTTTTGCCACGGTCGAGCACGAAGTCCCAATGCTTTCGCTGGGCAACGCGTTCGAGACCGAGGAGGTCGAGGCGTTCGACCGCCGGGTGCGCGATACGCTGGATATCGACCGCGTCGTCTACACCGGCGAGCCCAAGCTCGACGGCCTCGCGATCAGCCTGCGCTACGAACGCGGCCGCCTGGTGCGCGCGGCCACGCGCGGCGACGGACGCACGGGCGAGGACGTGACGGCCAACGTGCGCACGATTCGCGCGGTGCCGTTGAAGTTGCGCAGTCCAGATGCGCCCGATCCGCTGGAAGTACGGGGCGAGATCTACATGACGCGCAGCGGCTTCACCGAGCTCAACCGCGGCCTGGAAGCCGAGGACCAGAAGACTTTCGTCAATCCGCGCAACGCGGCTGCCGGCAGCCTGCGCCAGCTTGATCCGAAGGTCACGGCACGGCGTCCGCTGCGTTTTTTCGCCTATTCGGCCATCGTCTACCGGCAAGGAAGCGATGCCGGGCTGGGCGACAGCCAGCTCGAATCGCTGGACCGGCTTGCGGCACTGGGTTTCCCGGTCAGTTCCATGGCGACCCGGCGCGCAGGCGTGGAGGCGCTGCTGAAGTTCTATCGCGAGGTCCAGGAGGAACGCGCCGAGCTCGATTTCGATATCGACGGCGTGGTCTACAAGGTCGACGACTTCGACCAGCAGCGCGAGCTGGGCTACGTCAGTCGCTCGCCGCGCTGGGCGCTGGCGCACAAGTTTCCGGCCGAAGAGGAAATGACGCGCCTGGAACGCATCGAGGTGCAGGTCGGCCGCACCGGCAAGCTGACCCCGGTTGCGCGCCTTGATCCGGTGTTCGTCGGCGGCGTCACCGTGACCAACGCGACACTGCACAATCTCGACGAAATCCGGCGCAAGGACGTGCGCGAGGGCGATTGGGTGATTGTCCGGCGCGCCGGCGACGTCATCCCGGAAGTGGTGCGCCCGATCGTCGAAAAGCGCGAGAAGATGTTGCCCGAATGGGAGTTGCCCGAGCGCTGCCCGGAATGCGGTTCGCACGTCGAGCAGGTCGAAGGCCAGGCCGACGCGCGCTGCTCCGGCGGCCTGGTCTGCCCGGCGCAGCGCAAGCGAGCGCTGGAACATTTCGCGTCGCGCAACGCAATGGATATCGACGGACTGGGCACGAAGATCATCGACCAGCTGGTCGAAAACGAGCTGGTGGACGATCCCGCCGACCTGTATCGGCTGGATGCCGAAACGCTGGCCGGGCTCGAGCGGATGGGTGAAAAGTCGGCCGCAAACCTGGTCCATGCGCTGGAAGCCAGCCGGAAAGTGCCGCTGAGCCGCATGCTGTTTGCGCTGGGCATACGCGAAGTCGGCGAGGTTAGTGCCGCGGCGCTGGCGCGCCATTTTCGCGACCTTGACGCGTTGATGGAAGCCGATGTGGAAACGCTGGAATCCATCCGCGACGTCGGCCCCGTCGTGGCGCGCCACATCCGCGAGTTCTTCGATGAACCGCGCAACCGCCGGGTCATCGAGCGCCTTCTCGAAAGCGGCGTCGAGTGGTACGTCGAGCAGGTCGCCGAACCGGAGCAGCAGCCGCTTGCCGGCTGCACCTATGTGCTGACCGGTTCCCTGGAAGGCTTGACCCGCCCGCAGGCCAAGCAGCGACTGGAAGCCCTCGGTGCGCGCGTGACCGGCAGCGTGTCGAAGAACACGACCGCCGTCATTGCCGGCGAGGAGGCGGGCTCGAAACTCGAAAAGGCGCGCGAGCTGGGCGTGGAGGTGCTCGACGAAGCGGCCTTGCAGAAACTGTTTTCGGCCAAGGAAGGTTGATCAGGATCAGAATTCGGCGCATGCTCCGGCGGTAGACTCGTGATGCGGATCACCCGAACATCGAACCGAAGGAGAATGCGATGTCTGTAGCCAAGGAAATCCTGGTACCGGTCGACGGATCGGATAATTCACTGCGTGCAGTCCGGTATGCTCTGGGGCTTGCCGATCCGCTGGATGCACGCGTCCGGTTGTTCTACGTGTTCCCGGTCTCATCGGTGGAAATCATCGGCATGGCGGGGATGAGCCGTGACGATATCGAGCATGCCGCGCAGGCGGCCGCCCAGCGGGTATTCGACAAGATCCATGCCGAAATCGGGGAAACCGACGTCGAACTTGACGACGAAACTTCCATCGGCGATCCCGCCGAAGAGATCATTCGCTGTACCGAGGATGATCACCACCTGCTGGTGGTGCTGGGCCGCCGGGGATTGTCGCGGATCCAGAGCCTGCTGCTGGGCAGTGTGAGCGAAAAGGTGGTCCGGCATGCGCATAGCCCGGTGACCATCATCGTCTAGTGGGCGGCTGGTTTCGGGCAGCGCAGGCTTCCTCGTCGTCCGGTTCAGGCGTACCGCGTTGGATCGGGCAGGCCGGCGGCGAGAAATCCTTCGCGGCGGATCTCGCAAGAGTCGCAGCGCCCACATGCCCGGCCCTGCGCGTCGGCCTGGTAGCACGAGACGGTTAGGCGGTAATCCACGTCCAGGCCGGTGCCCATCTGGATGATTTCCGCCTTGGTCAGATGAATCAACGGCGTGAGGATCTCGACCGCATCGTGCCGCGAACTGCGTGCGATCGCCACCCGCGCAAGATCCTGAAATGCCGCGATGAATGCCGGCCTGCAGTCGGGATAGCCGGAATAGTCCACGGCGTTGACGCCGATATAAATACGGCCGGCTTCGAGCGTCTCGGCGAATCCCAGCGCAATCGCCAGCAGCACGGTATTGCGCGCCGGCACGTAGGTGACCGGAATGCCCTCCGACCGCGTTTCGGGAACTTCGATGTCGTCGGTCAGGGCCGATCCGCCGATTGCACGGAGGTCGATGGAAATCACCTTGTGCGAGGAGGCGCCGAGGGCCGCCGAGATCCGAGCGGCTGCCTGCAGCTCGGCATTGTGGCGCTGGCCGTAATCCAGCGCCAGGGTGTGGCATTCGATGCCCTGGCTGCGTGCGGCGGCCAGCGTGGTGGCGGAGTCGAGTCCGCCGGACAGCAGGACGACCGCGCGCTTTCGCTGCTCGTCAGTCAAATGGCCACAGCCTGCTCAGCAGGCCTTCGCGCTTTTCGCTGTCCATGAGATCGGCATAGCTTTCTTCGAGCACACGGCGCGTGTCGGTCGCGAGTTCCGGCATGTCGAGCTTTTCATACGAGCGCGCCATCAGCTTGAGTGCATCGATGGTGGCCGGCGCGCCGGGATAATTCTCGATGACGTAGCGGGCCCGGCTCAGCGCGGCGACCCAGGCCTTGCGGCGTTCGTAGTATTCGCCCACCTGGATCTCGTACTCGGCCATGATGTTGCGCAGGAACACCATGCGCTGGCGCGCATCGGCCACGTAGCGACTGTCGGGATGGCGCCGGATCAATTCCTGAAAGTCCCGGAAGGCCTGATGGGCGGCCTGCTGGTCTCGATCGGATGCCCGGCCGGGCAGCATCTTGCGCAGGAAGTTCATGGTCTCGTCGTAATTGACCAGGCCCTTGAGGTACCAGGCGTAATCGACGTTCGGATGGGTTGGATAGGTCCTCAGAAAGCGGTCCAGCGACTCGATGGCCGCATCGTTCTGTCCCCCCTTGAACTGGGCGTAAGCCATGTCCAGCATTGCCTGTTCGGCATGCCGGCCGAATGGAAAGCGCACCGCCAGCGATCGATACAGCCGGATGGCCTGGGGATAATTCTGCGCGTTCAGCGCGCGATTGGCTTCGTTGTAGAGTTCTTCGGCGCCGGGACCCTCGTCGCGCGTTTCGTTGCCGCCACAGCCGGCAAGAAAAAGCACGGCCAGCAGCGGAATGATGGAAAATGTTCGCATTGGATAGAAAATCCGGCAGGAAATACAGACAATGATAAACGCTGTGCGGTTAAAACGGTATTCAAAAAGCCCGGGACGAAGCATGATCGGGCCCGAGGCGGTGCATTCTTGAACACCGGCGACGCAATCAGGCAGCAGTGCACGGTCGACGCCGACCGCGCCGGCCAGCGCGTCGACCAGGTGGCTGCTGCGCTGTGGCCGGATTATTCGCGCAGCCGCCTCGCGGCCTGGATTCGCTCGGGCGAACTCACGGTCGATGGACGCAAGGTCAAGCCCAACTACCATGTCAGTGGCCACGAACAACTGGTGCTCGAGGCGCGCCTCAAGCCGCACGCCGCAAATCCCGGGCCGGAACCGATGCGACTGGAGATCCTGCTCGAGGACCCGGAACTGCTGGTCATCGCCAAACCGGCCGGCCTGGTTGTGCATCCCGGCTCGGGCAATACAGAAGGCACGCTGGTCAACGGCCTGCTGCATTTCGACCCCGCACTTCAGGCGCTGCCGCGTGCCGGGCTGGTCCACCGGCTGGACAAGGACACCTCCGGATGCCTTGTGGTAGCGCGTACGCTGCGCGCCCACAGCCATCTCGTCACCGCGCTCAAGCGACGTGAAATTCATCGTCACTACCAGGCCCTGGTCTGGGGCCGGGTGATCGCCGGTGGGCACGTGAATGCGGCACTCGGACGCCATCCGGTGGACCGTCGCAGGCAAGTGATTCGCGCCGATGGCCGACGCGCGGTGACCCATTACCGGGTCAACCGCCATCTTGCCGGATCGACGCTGCTGGATCTGCAGCTCGAAACCGGTCGAACGCACCAGATCCGGGTTCACATGCAGCATATCGGGTTCCCGCTGGCCGGCGATCCGATGTACGGCCGGCGCGGAAGCCCGGCGGGGCTGAGCGAGATCCAGCGAGACGCCTGGCGCGCCTTTCCGCGCCAGGCGCTGCACGCGATCCGGCTGGAACTGGCGCATCCGGTCAGCGGGGCGTCGATCTCGGTTTCCGCGCCCATGCCCGAGGAAATGGCGAACCTGATCCGGATTCTGGAGCCCGCCGATGACGCTGGCTGAGTCGATGATCCGGGCGCCATTCGCCCGGCCGGTGCGCGGCTTGTGCACGACCCGCTTCGGTGGCGTCGGCCGCCGGCCGTTCGATTCGCTCAATCTGGGTGCCGGCGTTGGCGACGACCCGGCCGATGTCGAAACGAATCGTGCCCGGCTGGAAGCTCTGCTTCCGGCTCGGCCCTGCTGGCTGCGACAGGTTCACGGCAGCCGGGTCATTCATCTGGACGAGTGGGTTGCCGGCATCGAGGCCGACGCGGCCTGGACCGACCGGCCGGGGCAGGTCGCCTGCGTGCTTGCCGCCGACTGCCTGCCGATACTGGTCGCAGAGCGCGGAGGCGGCTGCTGCGCCGTGATCCATGCCGGCTGGCGCGGACTTGCCGCAGGCGTGATCGCCCGCACCATCGGCGAATTACCGGCCGATCCAGCCCGCCTGCAGGCCTGGATCGGGCCGCGCATATGCCGGGATCATTACGAAGTCGGGCCTGAGGTGCGGGCCGCGTTAAACGAATCGGAGTCCGCATTCGAGCCGGTTCGGCCGGGTCACTGGCTGGCCGATTTGCCGCGAATCGCGGAACGCCAGTTGCGTGACGCCGGGGCAGGCCAGGTCACCGACAGCGGGGCCTGCACGGCCGACGAATCCCGATTTTTCAGCCACAGGCGAGACAAGCGAACCGGACGCATGGTGGCATGCATCTGGCTGCAATACCGGAGCCCCTGAGCGCCTGATGACCTGGATCCGGAGAACCGGATTCGCGCCGAATGGCGCAGGCTGGCTATCATGGCGGTTCGGGCGAAAGCCTTCAGTCCGCTCGATGGACGGGTTGGCTGCCATTTCCGCTCCGGAAAAAGAGAGACGAATTGAAAGGTAGACTCACGATTATCGCAACGCGAGCGCATTCAGCGACGGTTCTCGGTTTCTGGCGTTCGGGGCGGATCGCCGCGGTCGGCCGCGGTTGGTGGAAGGCCTGGCGGCCAGCTCTGCTGGCCCTGGTCGCGCTGGCTGCAGGCGGCTGCCAGTTGTCCGAAAAGCGCTCGCCGCCGGAGCCGCGATCTTCGACGCATACGCCGTCCCCGCAATCTGAATCGGAGGCCGTCGCCGATCTCTCGGCGGCAATCGCCAGCCTCGAGCGCGGTGAAGGACAGCGCGCGCATGCCATGCTCGTGCGCCTGCGTGAACGAAAGCCTGATTCCGAAGTCGTGAGACGGCTGCTGCGACAGATCGACGCGCCCGTCGAAGAGCTGCTTCCGGGGCCCTACAAGCAAGTCCAGGTCGCTCCCGGCGATTCGCTTTCGTTGATCGCTTCCCGCGAGCTGGGCGATCCGCTGCTTTTCTATGCACTCGCCCGGCTCAACGGCATCGATACCCCGGCGCGCCTTCCGGCCGGCACATTGCTTCGAATTCCGGCGTTCGAAAGCGGGCGCCCGGATGCACCGAGCACGCCGTCGGCGGGGGCCGGTGTTTCGGCCCCGGAAATCGAATCGATCGCGGCCCATCTGGCGCGCAGCGGACAGGTCGGGCAGGCGCGTACGATGTTGATCGATCATTTGGCAAGAGACGACCAGCCTCTGCAGTCGACCCAGCGGCGCCTGGTCGACATCACGCTGGAAGAGATCTCCCGCGCCGGCGCTACGGGAGAAGTCGACCGTGGCGTGACGCTTGTCGACGAAGCCCTTTCGGTCGTCGACACGCCAGCCTCGCGGGCGCGGCTGGTGCAGGCGCGTTCGAAGTTGCGGTCGGGCGAGTTGTACCGGCTTGCCATGGAAATTCGTGAACGGGGCGATCTGGAGGCGGCCTATGCGCGGGCGGCTGAAGCGGTGGTTCTGGATCCGGCCTCCGGCGAGGCGGAGCTGTTGGCCGAAAGCCTGAAGGAGGAAGTGGTCGAATCACTGCACGGCCGCGCCCTTGTGGCCTGGCGCAACCGGGACGTGGACCTTGCGATCCGAAACTGGGAGTCGCTGCTCGAAATCGACCCGGACTTCGAGCCGGCAAGGGTCTATCTGGACCGGGCAAGAAGCCTGCGTCTGCGCCTGGACGAGCCCTGACCCGGCGCGCCTCACTGCCTTCGTAGCGGCGTGACCTTTCCGGCCGACTGCGAATCCGTTTTTTGTTCTTGCTGTCCGTTCGAATCGGCCGCCGCGGCGGGGCGGTCGAGATCGAGTGTGTCGTCGATCGATGTGTCCTGTATAAAGTCCAGCCCGGCTTCGGCATCCTGAGAAGTCTTGTGCGCAGTGCGTCCGGCGTGGCGCCTGAGTTCGTCAAGGCGCACCGCAAGGCGATTGAACTGGCTGAATACGGTCGCGAATTCGTCGCGTCGGCTGGTTTCCAGCCTGAATTCGAACTGGCCGCGTTGCAGGCGCTTGAGTCCCCAGCCGAGACGCTTCAGCGCCAGTTGCTGTCGGCGTGTCATCCATGCCAGTCCCGCCGCCAGGGCCAGCAGCGAAGCGCACAAGAGCGCGACCAGCATCCACATGGTCGCAGTGGCCGTCTCGCCCAGTCCGCGACCATCGAGTCCGAGCCGAACCTGCCCGACCTGACGCGCCTGAAACCGGATTGGGACACGGAATTCCAGCAGATCGCCTTCCGAGCGGGTCAATCGGACGCTGCCTGAATCACGCATTACGGGCACACCCGCCGGCGGCGGCGCCTGCCCGCCCTGCAGGTATGGGTTGGTGCTGGCCTGGACGATCCCGTCGGCATCGCTGATGTGCAGGTGGCGAATTTCGGGATTGGCGGCAAAATCCGAAACCAGCACGGACAGGGCCGTGGTGTCTTCAAGGATCAGGGCTTCGGCCGTTTCCTGGGCGATGAGGCTTGTCAGGGCATCGCCGAAACCGAAGGTGGTCTGCGCCATCGCCTCGTTCTGGATGCGGTAGACGTGATTGAGGCCCAGCACCATGACCAGCGCCACGCCGAGCCCTGTCACCAGCGGCCAGCGCCAGGCGGCCGATTTGCGGCGTACCGCGTGCACGATGCCGCTGCGAATGCCCTCCTGTATTTCGCCCAGTTCGTCGGCGACCTGGGTCGCGCTGGCGGGCCGGGATTCGGGCTCCAGCGCCATCAGGCGATAGGTCAGGTCGACCAGTTCCCTGGGCGTATCGGCGCGAAAGGGTTTCAGCGGACGTGTTTCGTGGCGTTCGACCTGCTTTGCCAGGTCTTCCGGGTTTTCGGCGTCGAATGGAAGAATGCCCGACAGGAGCTGGTACAGCACGACGCCCAGGGAATACAGATCGGTCCTTGAATCGGCCGGCGCGCCGGCGAGCAGTTCCGGCGCCATGTGGGTCAGCGTGCCGGCCACATGATCGTTCGATGCGGCCGGGCCGGTCCTTGTTTCAGCGGCGGCAATGCCGAAATCCATGATCTTGGCGATGTTGGTCTTCGGAGCGTAGTGAATGTTGGCCGGCTTGATGTCGCGGTGCGTCACGCCGTGCTGGTGGGCATGCGCCAGCCCCCTGGCGAGCTGGATCGCCAGGTCGATCAGCATGTCGGTATCGAGCCGGGCCAGCCGCTCCTGACGCAGCCAGTCCTCCAGGGTCCCGCCGGGCAGCAACTCCATCACGATGTAAGGGGTAGCCTCGGCCTGTCCGACGTCGAAGACCGTCACGATATTGGGATGTGCGAGGCCGCCGGCCGAGCGCGCCTCGCGAAGAAAGCGCTGGCGGGCGTTCACTTCGCGCGCATTTTTCTGGCGTAGAACCTTGATCGCAAGGTGACGGTCGATGCGGCCGTCGAATCCCTCGTAGACAATTGCCATGGAGCCCCGACCGAGCTCGCGCACCACCTCGTATCGGCCAATGCGTTCCATCAGACCCGGCCGTCTTTCGCGTGACCCGGTCCGATGCCGATCAGGCTCATTGCAGTAGCCAGACCGCTACGACGGCCGCGCCAATCGCGAGTCCCAGCCAGCCCGCCCGGTACAGCCACGACAGGGCGCTTGGGCCGCCGCGGCGTTTTCCGCTGATCGGCTGGTGAAAACGAAGGCGCACCCGACCCATGCGGATTTCGTCGCCGTCGGCGAGACGGTGAGAAAAAACCTTTTCGTCGTTTACGTACACGCCGTTGGTGGACAGGAGATTGATCACGCGCCAGGCATCGTCCGAATAAGCCAGCCGCGCGTGCTCCGACGACATGCTGGGCTCCTCGATGCAAACGTCGCATGCCGAGGAACGGCCGACCGTGACCCGATCGGCGGAGAGACCGAAAACCTTGCCTGTCCGGTGTCCCGCCGAATGGTCGGTCAAAAGCACAAGCCTGGCCTGAGACCGGTCTTCGTCGGATTCCGAATCGTTTTCCAGAATTTCGGCAATCTGGTCACGCGAGAACAACTGAGTCCCTTGCGGCCCGGTCCGGCCGGCTTCTTCGCGCTGCTTGATCGGTCGATTTTCTGACTCGCCCTTCATCGGCTATCTCTGAGGAAGGCCATATTGCCTGGTGATCGAGTATAGCAATGGCTTTGCCACAATGCACCTGCTGCCCGCGCAAGGGTGCGCAACAGGGCGGCAGGAACCGGGTTGCTGGGGTAGAATCCCATCCCGGACCGAAGCTATCCGGGAATCGTTGAAATGGCCTCTCTAATTTTCGTTACCGGCGGCGTTGTTTCGTCGCTGGGCAAGGGCATTGCCGCGGCATCGCTGGCTTCGATCCTGGAGGCGCGCGGATTGCGGGTGACGCTGCTGAAGCTGGACCCGTACATCAACGTCGATCCTGGAACAATGAGTCCGTTCCAGCACGGCGAGGTTTTCGTCACCGAGGATGGCGCCGAAACCGATCTCGACCTGGGCCACTACGAGCGTTTCGTGCGCACCCGGATGTCGCAGGGCAACAATTTCACGACCGGCAAGATCTACGCCAACGTGATCGCCAAGGAGCGTCGCGGCGATTATCTCGGCTCGACCGTTCAGGTCATCCCGCATATCACCGATGAGATCAAGGATTCGATCGAGCAGGCATCGGAGGGATACGACGTCGCGCTGGTCGAAATCGGCGGTACCGTGGGCGATATCGAGTCGCTGCCTTTCCTGGAGGCGATCCGGCAACTGGGCAGCGAATACGGTCGCAACGCGATGTTCATGCATTTGACGCTGGTACCCTACCTGCGTGCCGCCGAAGAGATCAAGACCAAGCCGACCCAGCATTCGGTCAAGGAACTGCGGTCCATCGGGATCCAGCCCGACGTGCTGCTGTGCCGCTGCGAACGCATGTTGTCGGAATCCGAACGCAAGAAAATCGCGTTGTTCACCAACGTCGCGCAGGAAGCGGTGATTTCGGCCGTGGACGTCGACAACATCTACAAGATTCCGCTGTTCTACCAGCGCCAGGGACTGGATCGCATCGTGCTCGATCGGCTCGGTCTGAAGGCCGGGCACGCCGATCTGTCGGACTGGGAGGACGTCGTGGAGCGTCGCGCACGCCCCGAGGCCGAAGTCACGGTGGCCATGGTCGGCAAGTACGTCGAACATGCCGACGCCTACAAGTCGCTCAACGAAGCCCTGCTGTCGGGCGGTCTGGCCGATCGTGTGAAGGTGAATATCCGTCCGATCGACTCCGAGGAGATCGAGCAGCAGGGGCTGGATTCGCTGAAGGGCGCAGACGCCGTTCTGGTGCCGGGCGGATTCGGCGAACGCGGATTCGAAGGGAAGATCGCCGCGATCCGGTACGCGCGCGAGAACCGCATTCCGTACCTGGGCATCTGCCTTGGGCTGCAGACGGCGGTCGTCGAATTCGCGCGCAACGTCTGCGGTCTGGAGGCGGCCAATTCGACCGAAATGGATATCGACACGCCGAATCCGGTCATCGGTCTGATCACCGAATGGCTGGACGAAAAGGGCCAGCGCGAACTGCGTGAGGAAGGCTGTGATCTCGGGGGCACGATGCGTCTGGGGGCGCAACGCTGCAAGCTGATTCCAGGCACCCGGGTCCGCAAGCTCTACGGCAAGGACGAGATCCTGGAACGTCATCGGCACCGCTATGAATTCAACAACACCTACCGCGAGACGCTTGAAAGCCACGGCATGAAGATCGCGGGCGTCTCGAGCGATGAAATGCTGGTCGAAATCATCGAACTGCCGGATCATCCGTGGTTCGTGGGCTGCCAGTTCCACCCGGAATTCACTTCCACACCGCGCGACGGACATCCACTGTTCACCGGTTTCATCCGCGCCGCACGCGAGCGCGCGCAAGCGCAATCCCGAGCAAAAACCAGAGAGGCGGCCCCGTCTTGAAGATCGCCAACTTCGAAGCCGGCGTCGAGCATCCGTTCTTTCTGATCGCCGGTCCGGATACACTGGAATCGCTGGACATGTGCATGGAAGTTGCCGGCCACCTGGCCGAAGTCACTACACGACTGAAGATTCCTTACGTGTTCAAGGGCTCGTTCGACAAGGCCAACCGCACCTCGGTCCGCTCATACCGCGGGCCGGGGATGGACGAAGGCCTCAAGATGCTCCAGTCCATCCGCGATCAGGTTGGCGTGCCGGTGCTGACCGACGTGCACGAGGACACGCCGCTGGACGAAGTCGCATCGGTGGTCGATGTATTGCAGACGCCGGCGTTCCTGTGCCGCCAGACCAACTTCATCCAGAACGTGGCGCGAACCGGTAAACCGATGAACGTCAAGAAAGGCCAGTTTCTGTCGCCGTGGGAAATGCGTACCGTGGTCGAAAAGGCGCGCGCGGTTGGCAATGATCAGGTCATGGTGTGCGAGCGCGGCTTCTCTTTCGGCTACAACAATCTGGTCGCCGATATGCGTTCGCTGGCGATCATGCGCGAGACCGGCTGCCCGGTGGTGTTCGACGCGACCCACTCGGTGCAGTTGCCGGGCGGGCAGGGCGAGAGCTCGGGCGGGGCGCGCGAATTCATCCCTGTCCTGGCCCGTGCCGCGGCCGGCGTCGGCGTGGCCGGCATCTTCACCGAGACCCATCCCGAGCCCGAAAAAGCGCTTTGCGACGGCCCGAACTCGATGCGGCTTTCCGACATGGAAGGCCTGCTGGAGACGCTTGTCGCCATTGACCAGGTCGTGAAAAAACCAGAGCGGTCCACGGATTACACAGATGGACACAGATAAAAGGCAGTGAGGAAAAGACAAACACACGAGTCGTAGCGGCAAGATCAAGTTGAAAAGGCTTTTGTCTTTTACCGGCCTAACCGTTGTTTCTGTTTTCTTATCTGTGTCCATCTGTGTAATCTGTGGACCAAAAGCTTTTCGAACCCAGGACAAGAAATGAAGATCAAGAACATTCACGCGCGGGAAATCCTCGATTCGCGCGGCAATCCAACGCTGGAGGCCGAGGTAGTGCTGGAAAATGATGTTTCCGGACGCGCCGCGGTGCCCTCGGGTGCTTCGACCGGCGAGCGCGAGGCGGTGGAACTGCGCGACGGCGACGATGCGCGCTACGGCGGCAAAGGTGTACTCAAGGCCGTGCAACACGTCAACGGCGAGATTGCCGATGCGCTTGAGGGCGCGGACGCGTCGGACCAGGCCGCGCTGGATGCGCGCCTGATCGAACTCGACGGGAGCGACAACAAGGCGCGGCTGGGCGCCAACGCATTGCTGGGCGTTTCGCTGGCCAGCGCTCATGCCGTGGCTCACGCACGCGGGCAGTGGCTGTACGAGTACCTGCTGGAATCCTCGGGCCAGCCGGCCAGCCTGCCGGTGCCGATGATGAATATTCTCAACGGCGGCGCGCACGCCGACAACCGGGTCGACATCCAGGAGTTCATGATCATGCCGGTCGGCGTTGCGGATTTCCCGGCTGCCCTGCAGTGCGGCGCCGAGATCTTCCATGCACTCAAGGCCGCACTGAAGCGGCGCGGCCTGAGCACGGCAGTTGGCGACGAAGGCGGTTTTGCGCCGGATCTCAATTCCAACGAGGCCGCGCTGGAACTGCTGATGACCGCGATCGTGGAGGCCGGTTACACGCCGGGCCAGGACGTCGCGCTCGCGCTGGACGTGGCTTCCAGCGAGTTCTGCACCGAAGGCCACTACACGCTGGATTCGGAGGGACGTGCGTTCGACCGCGAGGAATTCGTCGAGTACCTTTCCGGGCTGGTTTCGCGTTTCCCGATCATTTCCATCGAAGACGGCATGGGCGAGAACGACTGGGAAGGCTGGAAGCTGTTGACCGACGCGCTCGGCGGTGCGGTTCAACTGGTCGGCGACGACCTGTTCGTCACCAACACGTCGGTCCTTCAGCGCGGCATCGACGAAGGCATTGCCAACGCCATCCTGATCAAGCCCAACCAGATCGGCACCTTGTCCGAGACGCTCGGGGCCATCGCCATGGCGCGCGAGGCCGGGTTCGCCAACGTCATATCTCACCGCTCCGGCGAGACCGAGGACGTGACCATCGCCGACCTGGCCGTGGCCACCGGCGCCGGGCAGATCAAGACCGGATCACTGTGCCGGTCCGATCGCGTGGCCAAGTACAACCAGCTGCTGCGTATCGGCGACCGGCTGGACGGTGGTGCAAAGTACGCCGGAGGCGACGCCGTGGCGCGCTGGGTATCTCCGCGGTGAACGCTTCACGAGACCGCCTTGCGCTTGTTGTATCAGCGCGTCATGATGGTCATGCATTGATGAAATCCGGTACCTGAATGGTTGCACTGGGCGAAGTACTGATATTCCTGGCGAGCGCCGTGATCATGGTGCCGCTGGCGCGGCGCTTCGGTCTTGGCGCGGTTCTGGGCTACCTGGCCGCCGGCGTCCTGATCGGCCCGTGGGTGCTCGGCCTGATCGACGATGTCGAGACCATCCTGCATTTCTCCGAACTCGGCATCGTGCTGCTGCTGTTCGTGATCGGGCTGGAATTGCGCCCCAGCCGGCTTAGCGTTCTGCGGCGGCTCATCTTCGTCAACGGCTCCCTGCAGCTGTCGCTGTCGACCGTGCTGTTCTGGCCGCTGGCCGCGTGGTGGCTCGAAAGCGTTCATCTGGGATTGCTGGTCGCAATCGTGCTGTCGCTTTCGTCTACCGCCATCGGTTTGCAGATGCTGGCCGAGAAGAAACAGTTGACCGCACCCTATGGCCGCGCCGCTTTCGGCATCCTGCTGCTGCAGGACATCGCAGTGATCCCGCTGCTGGCACTGATTCCCCTGTTCGCGCCGGCCGGCGACATCGCGCAGGAACCCGCGAATCTGTTCGTCCAGTTTCTGCAGACCGCGGCGGTGATTGCCGCGATCATCGTCGGCGGCCATTTCCTGCTGCGTCCGGTTTTCCGCATCATCGTGGGCTCCGGCGTGCGCGAAGTTTTCCTCGCCGCGGTATTGCTGGTGGCGCTGGGTACCGCGCTGCTGGCCGAATGGGCCGGGCTGAGCATGGCACTGGGCGCATTCCTGGCCGGCGTGCTGCTGTCGGAATCCGAATTCCGCCACGAACTCGAAGCCGGGGTCGAACCGTTCAAGGGCTTGCTGCTGGGACTGTTTTTCATTGCCGTGGGCATGTCCATCGATTTCGGACGGCTGATCGCTGAGCCTTGGTTGATTGTCGGCATCGTCATGGTGATGATGGTGCTGAAGTTCGTCGTGCTGCTGGCCGTCGGCAGGTATTCGGGGCTCGATTCGCGCAGCTCGGTATCGTTGGCCTTCGCGCTGCCCCAGGCCGGGGAGTTCGGGTTCGTCCTGTTTACCGTCGCGCTCAACGAGGGCGTGCTGCAAGCGGGTGTGGTCGACCAATTGGTCGCCGCCATTTCGGTGTCGATGGCGTTGACGCCGCTGATGTTTTTCATCAATGAGCGCTGGATTCAGCCGCGCATCGCGCCCGGGGGTGGTGACGGCCGGCAGTTGGAGGATATTCCCGACGACCATGGCGAGCCGCGAGTCATCATCGCCGGGCTGGGGCGCGTGGGACAGATCGTCGCGCGCAACATGTCCATGCTCGATATTCACTTCACCGCGCTGGATTACGATCAGGAACAGGTTGATTTCGTGCGCAAGTTCGGCCACCGGGTCTTCTACGGCAACGCCACCAACCTGGATGTGCTGCGCGCAGCGGACGCCGACCATGCCACGCTTTTCGTGCTGACGATTTCGGATATCGATGTTTCCATCCAGACCGCGCAAATGGTCAGGCGTCACTTTCCCGAATTGCGCATACACGCGCGGGCGCGCAACCGAATGCACGCGCTGGAACTCAAGGCACTGGGCGTGGATTACGTGATTCGCGAGGCCTGGCTCTCCAGCCTGGATCTGGCGCGTGAATCCTTGAGCGCGGTGGGCGTTCGCAGAGCATCGCGCTATGTCGACATGTTCCGCGAGCACGACGAGCGGACGCTGGAAGACCAGGTGGCTCACAAGGACGACGAGGCCGAGCTGGTCGAGATCGATCGTCGCAGCCGTGAACAGCTCGCCGAGCTGTTCGAGGAAGATCGCAGGATCCTGCATGCCGAAGATGGAGAGGAGTAAGGCCGCAAGCCGTTCGAAAAGGTTCGCGCCGCGGCGATGGTCGGTTCCGGCGATGCTGGCGATGCTGGCGGGTTTCTGCAGCGCTGCGTTGGCCGCGCCGGACGAGTCATCGACGATCTGGAGCGTGGCCGGCGGCGAGGTCGTGATCGAGCTGAATCAGGGCGTGCTTTCGCCGTTGGGCATCGAGGCGGATTTCGTGCGCGCCGTGTCGAAGGGTGGAACGCGCCACCTGCTTGGATATGTGCACGGCCGCTTCGAGGCGCTGACGATCCAGACGCTTGATTTCCGGGCCCCCGGCGGTGCGATCGAGGCGTTCACCGGTGGCTATCTGCAGGTCCAAGGCGGGCTTGAGCTACGCGTTGACGCTCAAAAGCTGGATCTGACCGGGTTCCGGATCGCGCCGCATCCCGATCGACCGGGCCAGTTCCAGTTGCTGGATCGCTCGGGTGTTTCGTGGGCACGGCTTGACCACGGACATTTCGAACTCGTCGAGGGCGACGCGCGACTCGAGATTCGCTTCGCCAATCTCAGCATGAGCGCTGAACTGGCCGCACTCGCCGGACAGCCTGAAATCGCCGGGCAGGTGTTCGGCGTCGCCCACTTGAGCGCCGACGTGGTGCGCACCGGCGAATCAGTCGGGACAAGAGGCACCGATCAATGCTCCGCCCCGAATTGGCCGACCGATCCGGGCTTCACCGGCGATATCGTGCTGACCGACATGGCCAATTATTCCGATGATCCGGCCGTTTCCATGCTGCGGTGCCGGGATTGCGACGGCACGAGCGGCGGTCCGATGGTCGTCACGCCGAACGCGGAACTCGTCAACGAAGGCAGTGCGGACATGCCGTGGTGGCGGCAGTTCACGGATCCAGAGCCGCCGTACGCCAATGATCAGCATCCCTACCTGGTCTGGAACATGTACCGGCTTTCGGCCGACGGTCGATTCGAGCAGATTGGCGCGTCGGGCGCCAAGCACGCCTTTTTCACCGTCAACGATGACTGCCCGTGCCCCGGTGGCAACATCCTGTGGACCGGCTGCAGCGATACGTACAGCGCCTCGAGCAACGACTTCGACGAATTTCTCGCCCCGCGTGGCGAGATCGTTCCGGTGACGGGCCAGTGGGGCCGTTGTTTCTCGCTGTTCGACGCCGATTGCGACGGCAACCAGTCGGCCGAGGAGCGCTCCGACGGCCCGTTCGAAAACCGGATGAACGTCTTAGAGACCGATCTCGTCGAGCCCGGCGCGCGCTACTTCGTCGAGGCCTGGTACGTCGTGCGCGACGATGTCGAAATTTTCAATACGATGGGCTGGCGAGAGGTCGATCCGAGCTGGAATCCGACCACCGACGGTGGCATCTGGACCTTTGCGGCCGTCGGCGACTACGCCCAGGGTTCGGTTCTCGACGCATGGCTTGACCCGCTCGCATCCGAAGGCAATGCCGATCGTGCCGTCCTCGAAACCCCCGACGGCACGATCAGCGTGGCGGTTCGCGCCAGCGACCTCGGTGACGGCACCTGGCGCTACGACTACGTGGTCATGAACCACGACTTCATGCGCGCCACGACTGCCGGCGCCGAGCCCGATCTGCAGATCCTCTCCAACACCGGCCTGAATGCCGTGGAGCTGCCCATTGCGGTTGCGGCGAGCGTGTCTTCGACCGGCTTTGCGCGCGCCGACCGCACGGCCGGGCAGGACTGGGTGGCGGCGACTTCGGCCAACACGGTGCGCTGGGAAAATCCCGGCGATACGCCGCTGGACTGGGGCACCGGCTTTCGGTTCTCGCTGGTCGCAGACCGTGCGCCCGGCCCGGTCACGTTGCGGCTCTTCCCGGACGTCGAGGATGCGCCACTGGGCGCCACCATGCTCGGTCCGGAGTTGCCCGAAGCGCTGTTCGACGACGGTTTCGAGACTTTGACCCAGCTGTAGAATCAAAATCAGATCAGCGCTTGCGAAGCTGTAAAGACGCAAAGGAAAGCTGGTCGAAGGCAGACTCTGGCAGAGCCTGCGAGCCGTGTGACGTCCCGGCTACAGGGTCGCAGACGCTGCGGGCGATGCAGTTTCCCTTTTCGCCCGTCTTTCCCGGGTTTCCTGTCTTTGCGGCTTCGCGGAGCCGGTTCTCGTTTTTTTTGCCTCGTATCAACCGTAGCGCCCGTTCCATATATCAAAATCACTCCATGTAGCCGAGAGTCGCCGGCAGTACCTTTGAGCGTTTTGCTTGATTCGGGTCTCGGCCGGCCCCACCCTGTGGATAAGTCAAGAATTTCTGATTAGGGACGCCGATATGCGAATGGACAAACTGACCGCGCGCTTCCAGCAGGCGCTGAACGACGCGCAGAGCCTGGCGCTGGGGTTGGATCACGCGATGCTCGAGCCGGAACATGTGATGGTCGCATTGCTCGACCAGGAAGGCGGCGGCATCCGTGGCCTGATGACCAAGGCCGGCGCACAGGTCGCATCGCTGCGCTCGCGGCTGGGCGAAAAGCTCGACGGCATGCCCAGCGTTTCCGGCGGCGAGGCCGGACAGGTCAACCTGTCCAACGACCTGGGCCGGGTATTGAATCTGACCGACAAGATCGCGCAAAAGCGCGGCGACAGCTACATTGCCTCGGAGCTGTTCGTGCTCGCCGCACTGGAAGCCAAGGTGGGTTTGAGCGAGATCCTGCACCAGGCCGGTGTGACGAAACAGGGTGTGGAAGACGCCATCGAATCGGTGCGCGGCGGCGAGAAGGTCGACGACCCCAACGCCGAAGACACGCGCGAAGCGCTGGACAAGTACACCATCGATCTGACCGAAAAGGCCGAGCAGTCCAGGCTGGACCCGGTCATTGGTCGTGACGAGGAGATCCGCCGTGCCGTCCAGGTGCTGCAGCGCCGTACCAAGAACAATCCGGTGCTGATCGGCGAGCCCGGTGTAGGCAAGACCGCGATCGTCGAAGGCCTGGCCCAGCGCATCATCAATGGCGAAGTGCCCGAAGGCCTGCGCGACAAGCGTGTGCTGTCGCTGGACATGGGTGCGCTGATTGCCGGCGCCAAGTTCCGCGGCGAGTTCGAAGAACGGCTCAAGGCGGTGCTCAGCGATCTCAAGAAGCAGGAAGGCCGCATCATCCTGTTCATCGACGAGGTCCACACCATGGTCGGTGCAGGCAAGGCCGAAGGTTCCATGGACGCCGGCAACATGCTCAAGCCCGCATTGGCGAGAGGCGAGCTCCACTGCATCGGCGCGACCACGCTGGACGAGTACCGCGAGAACATCGAAACGGATGCGGCGCTGGAGCGGCGTTTTCAGAAGGTCATCATCGACGAGCCCAGCGTCGAGGACACCATCGCCATCCTCCGGGGGCTGCAGGAACGCTACGAGGTCCACCACGGCGTAGATATCACCGACCCGGCGCTGGTCGCCGCGGCCACGCTGTCGCACCGCTACATCACCGACCGACAGTTGCCGGACAAGGCCATCGATCTGATGGACGAGGCCGCCAGTCGCATCCGGATGGAAATCGACTCCAAGCCCGAGGCCATGGACCGGATCGAGCGTCGCCTGATCCAGCTCAGGATCGAGCGTGAGGCACTGAAATCGGAAACCGACGAGGCCTCGAAAAAGCGGCTCAGGGACCTGGAAGACCAGATCGAGGAAGCCGAACGCGAATTCTCCGACATGGAGGAAATCTGGAAGTCCGAGAAAGCCTCGGTGCAAGGCGCCACGCACATCAAGGAAGAGCTCGAGCGTGCGCGCGCCGAGCTCGACAACGCGCGCCGGGCCCAGGACTGGTCGCGCATGGCCGAGTTGCAGCACGGGCGTATCCCGGAACTGGAGCAGCAGCTCGAGCAGGCCGAGTCCGAGGACACCACGCAGCATTTCCAGCTGCTTCGCAACAAGGTCACCGAGGAGGAAATCGCCGAGGTGGTCAGCCGCTGGACCGGTATCCCGGTATCGAAAATGCTCGAAGGCGAGCGCGAAAAGCTGCTGCGCATGGAAGAGGCGCTGCACCAGCGCGTCGTCGGCCAGGACGAGGCCGTCAAGGCCGTTGCCGACGCGATTCGCAGATCCCGGGCCGGGCTCGCCGATCCGAATCGGCCCAACGGGTCGTTTCTGTTCCTCGGCCCTACCGGCGTCGGAAAGACCGAGCTGTGCAAATCGTTGGCGAACTTCCTGTTCGATACCGAGGACGCGATGGTGCGCATCGACATGTCGGAGTTCATGGAAAAGCACGCCGTGGCCCGGTTGATCGGTGCGCCGCCCGGCTATGTCGGTTACGAAGAGGGCGGTTATCTCACCGAGACCGTCCGCCGCCGGCCGTACTCGGTGATCCTGCTCGACGAGGTCGAGAAGGCCCATCCGGACGTGTTCAACATCCTGCTGCAGGTTCTGGACGACGGCCGCCTCACCGACGGTCACGGCCGCACCGTAGACTTCCGGAATACCGTCATCGTCATGACGTCGAACCTCGGCTCCGATCGCATCCAGCGCATGGCCGGCGAGGACTACGACGCGATGAAGGCCGCGGTGATGGAAGTCGTTGGACAGCAGTTCCGACCCGAATTCATCAACCGCGTGGACGAGATCGTCGTCTTCCACCCGCTGGACGAGCAGCAGATCCGACAGATCGCAGGCATTCAGGTCCAGTATCTGGAAAAACGTCTCGCCGACCGCGACATGGGCTTCGAGATCACCGGTGCCGCGCTGGACCTGCTCGGCGAAGCCGGCTTCGATCCGGTCTACGGCGCGCGGCCCTTGAAAAGAGCGATCCAGCACCGGCTGGAGAATCCGCTGGCGCAGAAGATCCTGGCGGGGGATTACCAGCCGGGCGATACGGTGAAGGTGGATGCCGGGGAAGGCGAACTTTTGCTCGCCTGACTGGCAGCCCACACACCACGCTCCGGATCAGGGGTTGCTTCCGAACAGGTTACCGACGAGAACTGCGTTTCAGCTCAGCCGTTCTTCCACCGATCGGACGCGATCGGCGATGCCGGAACGGCCTTCGCCGGCGTCGATGCGCACCGAGGTGCTGGCGCGCGGGGTTTCTTCCAGCGCCGCGTCGATGCACTGCCGGATGACGTTCATGCATTCGTCGAGGTCGCCTTCGAGGATCGTGCCCATGGCGTGCAGTTCGTTGTCCAGGCCGGAGTCGCGCACGATGCGGGTAATGCGCGCGATGACGTCGGTGAGATGGGTGCCGCCGCCCACGGGCGTGACGCTGAATTCGACGATAGCGTTTCGATTTTTCATGGATCGACCCTAAGTCATGCGCGTTGCGGCGTCAACTCCGCGAGCGCGCGCTTCCCCTGCCGACAGCTTGACCGGCCTGCCGTGATGGCGCTGTTTTTCGCCGATCGACACGCCTCCGTGGCCGGAATGAGAACACCCCGGCATGGCGGTGGCGCCCATAATCAATATGCGCGAGCCCGTGCCACGGGAGATAGAATCGGGCGCGTTCGCCCCGGAGGTCGACAGTCATGCCCGCACAACCCAGTCATCCGATCCGATATGTCGAGCCCGTGTTTCGCCCGCCCAGCGAGGCGAGTTCGCTGATCCTGCCGGTGACCGACGGCTGTTCCTGGAACAAGTGCACGTTCTGCGAGATGTACACCGCGCCGCAGAAGAGGTTTCGGGCGCGCAGCGAAGAGGAAGTCCTGGAGATGATTCGGCGCTCGGGCGAGACGTTTGGCGATGACGTTCGCCGCGTATTTCTGGCCGACGGCGATGCGCTGGTGCTTCCCACGCATCGGCTGATGCGCATTCTCGAGGCCGTCGTCCAATCCATGCCGTCGGTCGAACGGGTGTCCAGCTACTGCCTGGCGCGCAATCTCCGCCGCAAGTCGGTCGACGAGCTCGCCGAACTGCGCGAGGCCGGCCTGTGCATGGCCTATCTGGGCGCGGAGTCGGGCGACGATACGGTTCTCGAGCGGATCAACAAGGGCGAGACCTTCGAGTCGACGCGGGCGGCGCTGGACAAGCTGGGCGAAGCCGGCATCATGCGATCGGTGATGGTCCTCAACGGCCTGGGCGGCGCAGCGTACACGGATCGGCACGCCGACCACTCGGCGCGCCTGGCCAACGCTACGCAGCCGGAGTATCTGGCCACGCTGGTGGTCAGCTTTCCGCAGGGCGAGCAGCGTATCCGGTCGGGATTTCCGGAGTTCGAACCGCTGGACCGGACCGGCCTGTTCCGCGAGATGCGCCGCTTCATCGGCGCGCTGGAGCTCGAGGATACCGTGTTTCGGTCCGACCACGCCTCCAACTGGCTGGCGCTCAAGGGCATGTTGAACACTGACAAGGCTCGGATGCTCGACCAGCTCGACCACGCGATCGACTGTCCCGGCCACGCGCCGCTGCGGCCGGAATGGGCACGCGGATTGTAGGATCTCCGCATCATCGGGCATCGCCGTGGCGGGGGCGGCGGGCACCTTGAATCTCGGCGTCGGCTTCGACTGTCTCCGGGCCGGTACAATCCCACTCGAAACGCGATTGCCATGAATGCGATTCTTCAATCAGCCCCATAGGAAATTTCGATTGAAATGGCGGCAAATATGCGATCTAATTATGACACTCGCATTCAACAGGAGAGAAATTCCCAATGCGCAATTTCACCGCTTCGCTGATGACCGCTCTTGCGGTCGCCATGGCACCCGCCATGTTTACTTCATCTGCCGTCGCGCAGGATTCCCAGGCGAGGGCCAAGTCCAACGAGTACTGGTGGCCCGATCAACTGGATCTGTCGCCGCTGCGTCAGCATTCGGCCGAGTCGAATCCTTACGGCGCCGACTTCGATTATGCCGAGGAATTTGCAAGCCTGGATTTTGATGCCCTCAAGGCCGATCTGCGGGAACTGATGACCACTTCGCAGGACTGGTGGCCGGCAGATTGGGGCCATTACGGTCCGTTCTTCATCCGCATGTCCTGGCACAGCGCGGGCACCTACCGCACGTCGGACGGACGCGGCGGCGCCGGCGGCGGCCAGCAGCGTTTCGAGCCGCTCAACAGCTGGCCCGACAACGCGAATCTCGACAAGGCGCGCCGCCTGCTGTGGCCGATCAAGCAGAAATACGGCCGAAAGATTTCCTGGGCCGACCTGATGGTTCTCGCCGGCACGGTGGCCATGGATGACATGGGCTTCGAAACCTTCGGGTTCGCCGGCGGGCGCGCCGACGACTGGGAGCCGGACCTGGTCTACTGGGGTCCGGAAGCGGAAATGATGGGCCGCGAGCGGCACGATGAAGAAGGCAACCTGATGGAAGGCATGGGTGCGACCCAGATGGGTCTGATCTACGTCAACCCGGTGGGCCCGGGCGGCAATCCGGATCCGATCGCCGCCGCCAAGCAGATCCGACAGAGCTTCGGTCGCATGGCGATGAACGACGAAGAGACCGTTGCCTTGATCGCCGGCGGTCATACGTTCGGCAAGGTCCACGGCGCGGCCAGCCCCGAAGACTGCGTCGGCCCGGAACCGGCCGCGGCGGACCTCGATGAGCAGGGTCTGGGCTGGGAAAACGAGTGCGGCAAGGGCAACGCCGAAGACACGATTACCAGCGGACTCGAGGGTGCCTGGACCCAGCAGCCGACCCGTTGGACAATGCTGTACCTGTCCAACCTGCTCAACAACGAGTGGGAGCAGACGCGGAGCCCGGCCGGCGTCGTGCAGTGGGTCGCCAAGGAGGGTGCGCTCGACAACTCGGTGCCCGAAGTGGCGGCCGGCGCCGGCAATTCCACGCCGATGATGCTCACGACGGACCTGTCGATGAAGAAGGATCCCGCCTATCGAGAAATCTCCGAACGGTTCCTGGAAAACCCGGAAGAGTTCGAGGATGCGTTCGCGCGCGCCTGGTTCAAGCTGACCCACCGCGACATGGGCCCGCGCGCCCGGTATGTCGGCGACAGCGTGCCCGACGAGCAGCTGATATGGCAGGATCCGGTACCGGAAATCGATCATGAACTGGTCGACGAAGGCGATATCGCCGAACTGAAGTCCCGGATTCTGGATTCCGACTTGAGCGTGCCGGAACTGGTACGTACGGCCTGGGCCTCGGCCGCCTCCTATCGCGGCACGGACATGCGCGGCGGCGCGAATGGCGCCCGCGTTCGCCTCGCGCCGCAGAAGGACTGGGAGGTCAACGAGCCCGAGGAACTGGAACGGGTCCTCGACCGGCTGCAGGTCATTCAGCAGGAATTCAATGATGCGCAGTCGGGCGACAAGCGGATTTCGCTGGCCGACGTCATCGTGCTGGGTGGCGCCGCGGCCATCGAGAAGGCCGCCGGCGACGCCGGTCATGACTTGGAAGTGCCTTTCAAGCCGGGTCGGGCCGACGCCACCGCGGCTCAGACCGATGTCGAATCGTTCGAGCCGCTGGAGCCGACCGCGGACGCGTTCCGGAATTACTTTGCAGGCGACGAGTACAACCGTTCGCCGACCGAAATGCTGGTCGAGCGCGCCAACCTGCTGACGCTGACCGTGCCGGAAACCACGGTACTGGTCGGCGGCATGCGGGCACTGGACGCCAATGCCGGCGGCGCCGAGCACGGGGTTTTTACCGAACGCCCGGGCACGTTGACCAACGACTTCTTCGTCAACCTGCTCGATATGTCCTACGCATGGTCGAAGGCCGATTCTTCCGAGCGCGTCTATGAAGGCCGCGACCGCGACAGCGGCGAAGTCGAGTGGACCGCAACGCCGGTCGACCTGATCTTCGGTGCGAATTCGGAGCTCCGGGCGGTTGCCGAAGTCTATGCCGCCGAAGATGCACGGGAAAAGTTCGTGCAGGATTTCGTGGATGCATGGACCAAGGTCATGACGCTCGACCGGTTCGACCTGTAAATGCATTACGGCCGGCCGACGCGGTCGGTCAACATGAACCGCGGCGGCGCCCGAGGGCGCCGCCGTTTCTTATGGGAGATCACAAAGAAGCGGTTGTCTGTGGCCGGGGTGCATGGCCGTTGGAGACTCAGTGCCTGAGGCCTTTCAGTTCGATTTCGACCGGCTGATGCACGATGCGCGTGCCTGCCGAGTCTGCGAGCCGCTGCTGCCGTTGGGAGCAAGGCCGATCTTTCAGGCGCATTCACGGGCGCGCATCCTGATTGCCAGCCAGGCTCCGGGGCGGATCGCCCATCGATCGGGAATCCCATTCCAGGATCCCAGCGGCAGACGTTTGCGGGACTGGCTCGACATCGACGAGGCGGTTTTTTACGATCCCGAGCAGGTCGCCATTTTGCCCATGGGTTTTTGCTATCCCGGACGCGGAACGCGAGGCGACCGCGCGCCGCGCCCGGAGTGTGCGCCGATGTGGCGCGAGGCCTTTCTGCAACACATGAACGCGGTTCGGCTTGTGCTTTTGATCGGCAGGCACGCCCAGCGCTGGCACCTGGGCCGGACGCGCGGCTCCGTGGCGTTCCTGGCGCGTTCGTGGCTGGAGGCGCCGGGACCCGTGATTCCGCTGCCGCACCCCAGTCCGCGCAACAACGCATGGCTTTGCCGGCATGCCTGGTTCGAGAATTCGATGCTGCCGGTGATCCGCGAGCGCTTAGCCATGGCGTTGGAAACCTGAGCCGGAGCGTGCCGGACAAACGTGCGAGAGTGTAGGATTGGTTCTGCCATTTGAAGCGGAGAATTGAACATGCAGAGATCCATTACTGGAATGGTCGGCGTTTTGCTGGCGGTAGCGACACTGAGCGGCTGCGCCTCGCTGGGCGACACCGGGGCGGAGAAACGGGCCGCGATCCTGGAGATGCGCGACGAGACGCTGGCCAGGCTGTACGACGAAGAGCCGGGCGCAAAGGCGCGTATCGACGAGGCGGCCGGCTATGGCGTGTTCGATTCGGCCAGCCAGAACCTGATCCTGCTTCAGACCGGCGGTGGCTACGGCGTACTGACCTCGGCCTCGGGCGAGACGACATTCATGAAGATGGGCGGGGCCGGCGTAGGGTTCGGCATTGGGCTGAAGGATTACCGCGAGGTCATTATTTTTCGAAATCAGTCTGATTTCGAACGCTTTCGGGATTCCGGGTGGGAAGCAAGCGGACAGGCCGAGGCCACCGCCCAGGCCGGCAAGAAGGGCGGATCGGCGGCGGGCAAGCAGTCCATCGACATGGATGTCCGGACCTACCAGATGATGGAATCGGGCGTCGCGCTGCAGGCGACCGTAGGTGCCAGCAAGTACTGGAAATGGAGCGACTTGAACTAGTGGGCATGGCCCATTAGCGCATCCTCGGCGCCTGCCGGCGCAATCGCGTTTCGACAGCCTGCTATGCTGCGTCAGAGTACGGGTACAGGAGTCCGAACTTGACGACGCGAAGCATGGGACTGGAGCCGGCGCTTAATGATTACCTGCTGGAGCATTCACTGCGCGAACCGCCTCTGCTGACCGAGTTGCGCGCGGAAACCGGGCAGCTTCCGCAGGCCAACATGCAGATTGCGCCGGAGCAGGGTCAGTTCATGGGCATCCTGGCGCGCACGATCGCCGCGCGGCGCTACCTGGAGGTGGGTACGTTTACCGGCTACAGCGCCCTGGCCGTCACGCTGGCCATGCCGCAGCAGGGCGAGACGACGTGCCTGGACATCAGCCGGGAATGGACGAAAATCGCCGAGCGCTACTGGATCCGCGCCGGCCTGGCCGATCGCATTCACCTGCACCTGGGCGCGGCGAACGATACGCTGGACCGGCTGATTCGAGACGGCTGGTCAGGCGATTACGACATGGCTTTCATCGATGCCGACAAGCCCGGGTACGTCGCTTACTACGAGGCCTGCCTGACGCTCGTGCGCCCCGGCGGGCTGATCCTGGTCGACAATACCCTGTGGGATGGCAAGGTTGCCGAACAAGACGCGCAGGACGAGGACACGCGTGCAATCCGCGCCTTCAATCTGCATGTCCAGGAAGATCGGCGGGTCGATCTTTCGCTGGTGCCCATCGGGGATGGGTTGACCATCGCGCGCAAGCGCGCCTGACCGAGGCGGGCGATGAGCGAGCTGGGCTGGATCGTCGCGGGCGGGCTGCTGATGAGCCTGATTGCGCTGAGCGGGGCCTTGACGCTGGTCATGCCCGGACGGCTGCTCGAAAGGCTGTTGTTGCCCCTGGTGGCACTGGCTGCCGGGACGCTGCTGGGCGGCGCGTTTTTCCACATGATCCCCGAGGCGAGTCGGGAACTTGAACCGCTGACGGCAGGAAGCTGGCTGCTGGCCGGTTTCGCGCTGTTCCTGGCGCTGGAGCAGTCGTTGCACTGGCATCGTTCGCATTCGGCCAGCGTGAGCGATCGCCGGCCGTTTACCTACTTGATATTGATCGGTGACGCGCTGCACAATTTCGTCGGCGGACTTGCCGTGGCGAGCACGTTTCTCATTTCACCGACCGCCGGAGCGATGGCCTGGCTGGCCGCGGCCGCGCATGAAGTGCCGCAGGAGCTCGGAGATTTCGGGGTACTGGTGCACGGTGGATGGCCGCGCCGCACAGCACTGTTCTGGAACTTTGTCTCGGCCCTGACCTTTCCTGCCGGCGCAGTCTGCGCGTGGGCGCTGTCGAGCAATTTCGAGGTCGCCTGGCTGGCCCTCTTCGGGGCCGGAAATTTCATCTACATCGCGGCCTCCGATCTGATTCCCGAAATCAAGGCGCAAAACCGCTGGCAGTCGGCCCTGCTGCATTTTTGCGCGTTTGCGCTTGGACTGGTGCTGATGGGAAGCCTGCTGGCCTGGTTTCGCGGCTGAGAAGTCTCTTGGATCAGACGTCGCGCAGGGCACAAGCATGATGCCGCAGGTGATCTTCGATGAAGGTCTGAATGAAGTAATAGCCGTGATCGTAGCCGGGGTGCCTGCGCACCTCCAGCGCCTGGCCCGCCTTTTCGCAAGCGTGCTCGAATCGCTCGGGTTGCAGCTGTTCTTCCAGGAACTGGTCGCTCAGCCCCTGGTCGATCAGGATCTTTCTGCCGAAGGGTTGCTGCAACACCAGTTCGCAGGCGTCGTAGCGTTTCCAGGCGTTTCGGTCGTCGCCCAGAAAGCGTGGCAGCGCCTTGCGGCCCCAGGGGACCTGTGTCGGGGCCACGATCGGCGCGAAGGCCGAAACCGAACGATACATGCTGCGGTTCTTCAGTGCGATGGTGAGCGCGCCATGTCCGCCCATCGAATGGCCGAAGATACCCGCGCGTGACACGTCGATCGGGAAATGTCCCGCGAGCAGCGCCGGCAGTTCGTGCGTGATATAGCTGTACATCCGGAATCGATCGGACCACGGCTGCTCGGTGGCATCGAGATAAAAGCCGGCGCCTTCGCCGAAGTCCCATTCTTCGGTCGCACCGTCGATGCCGGTATCGCGTGGACTGGTGTCCGGGGCGACCAGCGCCAGGTCGAGCTCGGCGGCGACGCGCTGCGCGCCGGCCTTGAGCGCAAACACTTCTTCGTCGCAGGTCAGCCCCGACAGGTAGTACAGCACGGGCAGCTTCGCGCCGGCCTGGTGCGGCGGAATGTAGGCTGAAAACGCCATCGGGCCGTTGCAGGTCGTGGATTCATGCGAGTAGAAGCCCTGGCGGCCGCCGAAGCAATGATGAACGGATCGCGTTTCGAGTTCCATTGTTTGCTCGTTCCCTAAGAGCCTTTCGTTGTTGAGTCAGTAAACCACTACCGACCGGATCGATTCACCGCGGTGCATCAGGTCGAAGCCTCTGTTGATTTCGTCCAGGGTCAGCGTGTGGGTGATCATGTCGTCGATGTTGATCCTGCCGTCCATGTACCAGTCTACGATCTTCGGCACGTCGGTGCGGCCCCGGGCGCCGCCGAACGCGCTACCGCGCCAGTTCCGGCCGGTCACGAGTTGAAAGGGGCGGGTGGAGATTTCCTCGCCGGCGCCGGCCACGCCGATGATGACCGAGGTTCCCCAGCCCTTGTGGCAGCATTCCAGCGCGTCGCGCATCACGTTCACGTTGCCGATGCACTCGAAGCTGTAGTCCGCGCCGCCCTTGGTGAGACTGACCAGAAACGGCACCAGTTCCCCTTCGACGTCGTTCGGGTCGACGAAGTCCGTCATTCCGAATTTTTCCGCCAGCTCGCGCTTGGCCGGGTTCAGGTCGACCCCGACGATCTGCTCGGCGCCGGCCATGCGGGCGCCCTGGATCACGTTCAGGCCGATGCCGCCCAGACCGAAGACCACGACGCGCGAACCCGGCTCGACCTTCGCGGTCCAGATCACCGCACCGATGCCGGTCGTGACGCCGCAGCCGATGTAGCAGACCTTGTCGAAGGGGGCATCCGGGTGGATTTTGGCCAGCGCAATTTCGGGCAGCACCGTGTGGTTGGCGAACGTCGAGGTGCCCATGTAGTGGTGCAGCGGTTTTCCGTCCAGCGAGAAACGGCTGGTACCGTCGGGCATGACGCCCTTGCCCTGCGTTTCCCGAATCGCCTGGCAAAGATTGGTCCTGGGGTTCAGGCAGTATTCGCATTCGCGGCATTCAGGCGTATACAGCGGGATCACGTGATCGCCCGGCTTGAGCGATCGGACATCGCGGCCCGTCTCGATCACGACGCCGGCACCCTCGTGGCCGAGAATCGAGGGGAAAAGTCCCTCCGGGTCTTTTCCAGAAAGGGTATAGGCATCCGTATGACACAAACCCGTGGCCTTGATCTCGACCAGCACCTCTGCAGGTCCCGGTTCCTGTAGTTGCACGGTTTCGATTGAAAGCGGTTTGCCGGCTTCGAAAGCGACAGCTGCGCGGGTCTCCATGTCTCGTTCCAGGGAAGGATTTCTGCCTCGAATCATAGCGAACTGCGCCCGCCGATGTGCATCCGCAGGAATGTTCGAACCATGAACCAGCTATTGGTTGTTCTTGATATGGCACTGCGATTGCATTGAATACAGTAATTAGATCAAGGGAGCCCGCTTTCCTGTCGGGGCAAGGACGCCAGCATGTCGGTCGATACAGAGATTGCCACTTTCGAACAAGCTGCCGCGGCGGTGCTGAAGTTTCTCCGGAATCGGTATGGTTTCGGATTGTGGATGATCAACCGGTTGCGCCAGGATCGATGGGTCGTGCTGCACGTCGAGGACAGCTGTCACGGAATAGCCGTCGGCGACGAATTTTGCTGGAGCGAGCCGATCGGATCTCGCATGATGCAGGAGCAAGGCCCGCGAATTGCCGCACGCGTCGCCGACGTTCGCGACTGTGTCGATGCGTCGCTGCGCGAGCGTCTCGGAATCAAAGCCTACATCGGGATTCCATTGTGTGCCGCCAAGGGGCGATTTCTCGGAACCTTGTGTGCGATCGACACGGAGGAACATCCCGAGCTCGATGAGTCGGAATTGCCGCTGCTCGAGCTTTTGGCGGCCATGCTCGCAGGATACTTCAGGAGCGAGATCGAAGCCACCGATCGGGCGCGCCGTGATGAACGTTTCCGGTTCGAGGCCATGACAGACGCCCTGACGCACCTGCCGAACCGACGCGCATGGGAAGAAAAACTCGACCGCGAGGAGAACCGTTCGATACGGATGGGCGATTCCACTTTCATCAGCGTCATCGGCCTCGGCGCGCTCGCGGCAGCCAACGCAAGGGATGGACGTTCCGCCGGGGACGAACTTCTGCGCAAGACGTCGCTGGTGTTGCGCTACGTGGTGCGCAACTCGGATTTCGTCGCCCGAATCGGGAGCGATCGATTTGCTGTGCTTGGCATACAGTGCGACTCGGTCGAGCCCGATGACATTTCGAACCGAATCCGCTCGGCGCTGGCGCAGGCCGGTATTGGCGCATCGGTGGGCACGGCTGTAGCCAGACCGTCGGATTCGAACGCGGCGGTCTGGCGCAAAGCCGGTGCGGCATTGCCCGACAGAAAGGCCGCCCGCAGCCGTGGCTGCCGGCCGGCCTGATCGCATTTTCCCGGCGTGAACGATTTCGCCCGCGAGCCGATGAAGAATGGCGGGCGATCGAGAACGGTCGTTCAGAAGTTCCTGGAAAGATTCCCGGGATCAGGCCGCCTTTCGGTATCGCTTCTGCCGGTTCGATCGCTTTCCTGCCGGTGCGCGCCCGTCGTTGTTTGATCCACGCGCGCTCTTGCCGCGCCCAGTCTTTGCACGACCGCCATTGCCGCGGCCCCCACCACCGCCACCGCCACCGCGCTTGCCGCCGGTGCTGTGGTTCAGACCTTCGGTGGGTTCGAAGCCTTCGATGACCCGGGTCGGGACTTTCACCTCGACCAGCTTGCGGATGGCTTCGAACTTGCCGTGTTCGGATCCGGCGACCAGCGAGACCGCCAGGCCGTCACGACCGGCACGCCCCGTGCGCCCGATGCGGTGCACGTAATCCTCCGGTACTTCCGGAATCTCGTAGTTGACCACGTGCGGCAGCTGCTCGATATCCAGGCCGCGTGCAGCGATGTCGGTGGCGACCAGCGCCCGAACGCGGCCGGCCTTGAAGTCGGCCAGTGCCCTGGTGCGCGCACCCTGGCTCTTGTTGCCGTGGATGGCGGCAGCCGGGAGACCGTCGGTTCCAAGCTGTTTCGCCAGCCGGTTGGCGCCGTGTTTGGTGCGGGTGAAGATGAGCACCTGGCGCCAGTTGTGGTGGCCGATCATCCATGACAGAAGCTCGCGCTTGCGCGCCTGGTCGACCTGTATCGCCTCCTGCGCAATCGCGTCGACGGTGGAGTTCGGCGCCGCGGTTTCGACTCGAACCGGGTTGTTCAGGAACCGGCCCGAAAGCTGCGTGATCTCGCGCGAGAAGGTCGCCGAGAACAGCAAGGTCTGACGCTTGGCCGGCACGGCCTTGAGAATCCGCTCGATGGCGGGCAGGAAACCCATGTCCAGCATGCGGTCGGCTTCGTCCAGCACCAGATATTCCAGCCGGCCGAGATCGACGCACTGGCGCTGCATCAGGTCGATCAGTCGGCCTGGTGTCGCGACCAGCAGATCGACGCCGCGCTTGAGTTTGGTGATCTGCGGGTTGATGTTGACGCCGCCGAACACGACCGCTGATTTCAGCGGCAAATACTGGCCGAGATCGCGGATGTTTTCCTGCACCTGGGCGGCGAGTTCGCGCGTCGGGGTCAGAATCAAGGCGCGCACAGCTTTGCCCTGGGCGGGCTTCTGACTGAGCTGATGCAGCATCGGCAGCGCGAACGCCGCCGTCTTGCCGGTCCCGGTCTGGGCGCTTGCCATGATGTCGCGACCCTGGAGGATCACGGGAATGGATTTTGCCTGGACCGGGGTGGGCGTAGTAAAACCCTGCGCATCAATCGCACGCAGAAGTTCGGCTCGAAGGCCGAGAGAATCGAATTTCATTGGAATCGTGTCCTTGTGAACCCAAGGCGAACTAACCGCCATGACGACGGCAAAAAAGCAAATCGGGGAGGGGCCTTGGGGATTGTCGGTACGGCAACCGCACAGGCAATCGTCACATCCGCGAAGCGTGC